>JAGRMU010000664.1 GCA_020441165.1 Sedimentitalea sp. | reverse complement strand
CGCCAGCGCCCGGTCACCAACGTGGTGGCGCTGGTGGTGGTGCTGGTCACCTTCCTGCCGATCCTCGGCGCCTATTACCTGACCCGCGGCACCGACACGGTGGCCGGCCAGGGCAAATAGCCTCAGCCCAACGCCCCAAACGGAGAGAAACAACATGGACACCAAGATGCTGATCGGCGCCGATTTCGAGAGCGGAACCGAAACCGAGGAGACGGTGCTGAACCCGCGCACCGGCGAGACCATCCTGAAGATGCCCGAGGCCAGCGCCGCGCAGATCGACCGCGCCGTGGGGGCCGCCCGCCGCGCCTTTGCCGGCTGGTCGCGCACCACCCCCGCCGAGCGCTCGGCGAAGCTGCTGGCCATCGCCGACGCCATCGAGGCCGACCTCGAGGAACTGGCCCGGCTCGAGGCGCTGAACTGCGGCAAGCCGATCAACGAGGTGCGCACCGCCGAAGTGCCCGCCGTCGCCGACTGCTTCCGCTATTTCGCCGCCGCGGTGCGCAACATGCACGGGCCGCTGGCCGGCGAATACATGGAGGGGCACACCTCGATGATCCGCCGCGACCCGATCGGGGTGATCGGGTCCATCGCGCCCTGGAACTACCCGATGATGATGATGGCCTGGAAGCTCGCCCCGGCGCTGGCGGGGGGCAATACCGTGGTGCTGAAACCCTCCGAGCAGACCCCGCTGACCGCCTTGCGCCTCGCGCATCTGATGGCCGGGATCCTGCCCGAGGGGGTGGTCAACGTGATCGTCGGCCAGGGGCCCAGCGTCGGCAACGCGCTGATCAACCATCCCGGCGTCGACATGGTCTCGATCACCGGCGACATCGCCACCGGCAAGAAGGTGCTGCAGGCCGCCGCCAACACCGTCAAGCGCACCCATCTGGAACTGGGCGGCAAGGCGCCGGTCATCGTCCATGACGATGCCGATCTCGCGCGGGTGGTCGAGGGGCTGCGCGCCTTCGGCTATTACAATGCCGGGCAGGACTGCACCGCCGCCTGCCGGGTCTATGCCGGGGCCGGCATCTACGAACGGCTGGTGGCGGATCTTTCCGCCGCCGCCGCCTCCATCGTCTATGACAACGCGGACGACACGCAGAACGAGATCCCGCCGCTGATCAGCCAGCGCCAGCGCGACCGCGTCGCCAGCTTCGTGCAGCGGGCCGCCGAGCAGAAGCATATCGAGATCGCCACCGGCGGCGGGCTGCATGACGGGCCCGGCTTCTACTATCGCCCGACGGTGATCGCCGGCGCCCTGCAATCGGACGAGATCGTCCAGCGCGAGGTCTTCGGCCCGGTGGTCTCGGTCACCCGCTTCACCGACAGCGACGACGTGATCGGCTGGGCCAATGACAGCAAGTACGGGCTAGCCTCCTCGGTCTGGACCGCCGATATCGGCCGCGCCATGGAGGCTGCGGCGCGGCTGCAATACGGCTGCACCTGGGTGAACACCCATTTCATGCTGGTCAACGAGATGCCCCATGGCGGGCTGAAACAGTCCGGCTATGGCAAGGACATGTCGATCTACGCGCTCGAGGACTACACCGCCGTCCGCCACGTGATGATCGCGCACTGAGCGGCCCGGGCCGGACCTTCCTCCGCTGACAACAAGGGCAGCCCTGGCAAAACCGTCTCGGCGCCCACGCAAAGGATCGCGCCCGACCCGAGGGCGCGGGCGATCAAATCGCGCCCGCGTCGCGCCGAAGGCGCGCGTTCCGCGAAGGCGGGGCGGGTCGGGCGCGATCCGGGGCTGCACCCCGGACCCCTCCACGAGGCGGCG
>JAGRMU010000184.1 GCA_020441165.1 Sedimentitalea sp. | reverse complement strand
CAGGCGGGTCTTGATCAGATCGAGATCGGGTTTCGGCGTCTTGATCCCGATCGTGGACTTCTTCTGAAACGAGTGCAGAACGTAGATCTCATCTCCGAGCTTCACGGCGTAGACGGACCGATAGATATCGCCGTCATGGTCCGCAACGATCTCGAAAACGCCCGCACCCAGGCCGGTCATCGGCTTGGTGTAGTCAGCCTTCCGGCCCATTTGAGCTTCGCTTAGCGCGTAACCCACCTGCGTCCGAACTTCCTGCGGGAAGGTCATCAGCTGCTTCTTCGAGTCGTAGAGCCAATTGATCGCCCGTTCCCGGTTCTCCAACAACACCATCTCTACTATACCAATATAGGTATAAACACTGTCTGTCAAAACCTTTGTGAGTCTCCGCGCCGCTTTGATGCGCCAAGACTGCGAAGGATTTGTTGGAATGATTGGCCATTCCAGACAGAAACGAAACCCCAAGTGAGCTCGTCGGCTGAGCGCCCACTGCGGGTAGTTCGAACTTCCCGCTGATCCGGATCTGATGGCGGAACAATTGGGCCAGGTTTGGCAGTCAAAACAAACACCTACCGACGAATGGGTTGGCAGGCCGGCGGGATGCGTGTCCTACAGTGCGGAACGGTTCCGGGGCGCGGAAGACCGGCCTTCCGCGTCTTCCCGATGCCGCGGAGGCTGCGCCGGCGGGGTCTTTCCGGTGCAGTCCGGACGCGTCTGCGCCGCGATCCGCACGTGCCGCAGGGCCGATCCCTGACCGGGACCGTGTCGCGGCATCGTGCCGAAAGGTCCTGAACAGAGACGGATCCGCGTGCGGCACGCGCCCGGAAGACACGGGGTCCGGCACCAAGCCCCTTACCGGATGTGTGGAAGATCGTGCATCCCCTGAAACAGGCTCTTTTTTGGTGGGATTTCGGTGTTTTTTCCACCAGCCCTTTTTCTGCCTGACACAAGGGAAAACGCTCTTCGAACACGAAGTTCCTCCGTAACGCTCTGATTAACTTATATTTGGTAATGAAGGCCTGAAGATAAATGCCAGCGTTACCAAAATGTTGTATTACAACAACTTGGATGCGCGCTCAGTTGCGATCCTTGCTGAGGGATCGCCTGAAGGACAGCTCCGGGCGCAGGCACGAGACACCGGAATGGTGAGCGCATAGACCCCGACGTCTCGAAGCTGTGTCATGTTTCTACCGGCAGGTCGAGATCAGCTTGTGCCTGCCGACTTTGCCTGCTGCCGCAGATGTCTGCGACAGGGTGTTCTGAGTATCGACACGTGGTGCGGCGCCGTCCCGGGTTTCCCGGCCGGCCGGGGCCGGGCAGGGGGGTCAGAGGCAACCGGCGAGCTCCTCGAGCGTGAGATCCGCGTCCCGGGGGCCGGAATGGGCGATGGCGACGGCCGTGAGCACCCAGGTTCCGAGGGCAGCGGCGACGCGCGGGCTCATCCCGGTGGTCTCGACGAAACCAGCGAGGATCCGGGCCATCTGCGAGGCGCCGAGCGCGATCTGGTGCCCCGTCGCCCGGGGTGCCCTGGCGGTCTGCGGCAGCAGGCGCTCCCAGTCGTCCTCGCTGCGCGCATCCCGCAGGTGGGACAGTGCCTCGGGCCAGGCCGCGGGGAAATCGGTCGCCAGGCAGACCCCCTGCTCGCGCGCGAACTGCTTCAACCCGGTCAGCAAGGCCCAGATCAGGTCCTCGGAATCGTGGAGGCCGCGCCGGTGCAGTTGGCCTGCGAGCTCCTCCGCCATGCGGGGCGCGAGCCGGCCGAAGAGCGTCGTGGCCGGAAGTATCGGGGAGGGGGACCGTGTGAATGCCGTCATGAGAGTGTCCTTTGCGGAAGGCAGATCGTCCGGCGCCGCAGGGGCGCCGGTCCGAATGGGATGTCGGGAAAAGCTGCGGTCAGCGGTCGCTGCGGCCGGGGGCCATGGACGCCAGCGGCAGCGGCCGGAGGATATTGCGCCGCTCGACGCTGAAATCGCGCCCGCGCAGGGCGCCGCGCCAATGCCCACCGGGCTGCGCACCGCCGGCCCGGATATCGCGCAGCGCGTGGATGCGGGCGCGCTCGGCCTGCAGGCGGTCCACCGCCGCCCCCACCAGCCGCCCCAGGACGGGCGTGCCGGTGCCCTCGCTTGCGACGAACCCGACATGCTCCAGCGGCACGAGCAGGCGCGCGCGCAGGCAGAACCGGGTGGCGCGCTCCAGCCCCGCCGCGCGCCGGTCGGTCCGTCGGTCCACCACGACCCGCGGCCCGGTCGCCGCCGCTCCGAAGGACGGCATGCCGGGTGCCAGCAGGGCACAGCGCCGCCCGCGCAGGATCTCGACATCGAGAACCAGGCAGGGTTGGGGGCGCGCCGAGGCGGGCTGGCCGGCCAGGGGCGCGCGGAACACGACGATGTCGCCGGGCGCGAGGCGATCCCGCCAATTAGCGGGCGTGCAGGGTTCGGGGGGCTGGAATGTGTCGAGCATTTCGCTCTCCTGTGTTGAGGATCCGGCGCGCCGGCCTTCCCCTTCCGCTTGCCGGCGGGG
>JAGRMU010000183.1 GCA_020441165.1 Sedimentitalea sp. | reverse complement strand
CAGGTGCTGATGATGCGGCTGGGGGCGCAGGCCATGGACCTGATGCAGGCCACCGCCGAGGGGCGGCTGGGCGAGATGCGGGTGAACTGGGCCGACGATCACGCGATGACCGTGGTGATGGCCGCGAAGGGCTATCCCGGCGCCTACGCGAAGGGCAGCGTCATCGGCGGGCTGGACGATCTGCCCGAAAGCAGCGTGCAGATGTGCTTTCACGCCGGCACCGCCTTGCGGGACGGGCAGATCGTGGCCGCCGGGGGCCGGGTGCTGAACCTCACGGCGCGCGGCGCGAGCCTCGCCGAGGCGCGCGCCCGCGCCTATGCGATGGCCGAGGCGGTGGACTGGCCCGAGGGGGTCTTCCGGCGCGACATCGGCTGGCGGGCGCTCTGATCCGCGTCGCGGGTCAGGCGAGCTGCACGATGATCATGGTGACCGGCACGCCGCCCTCCGCCGAGGAGGCATGGCCCTCGCCGCGCGTGTCCTCCATCCAGAAGAGATCGCCGGCGCGGAACTCGCGCACCTCGCCCGATCCCGCCTCGACCCGGAAACAGCCCGACAGGATGGCGGCGATCTGGCGGTGCGGCGAGCGGTGGCGCACGCCGGTCCATCCCGCCGGCAGGGTCAGGAAGACGAAGCCCTCGGCGGCGATCTGATCCGAGATTTGCAGCGGCGCGGCGGGCGGGACGAAATCCTTCAGCGGAAGCACCGCCTCGGCATCCTCGAAATGCGAGATCCCGGCCTCGTCCTCGCGCAGCACCGCGTATTTCATCGCATTCCCCCGCTTGCGCGAGCCTGCGGTGCGCGACCGGCGCTGTCAACCGACCGCAGCGGGCGCGGGACACTCAGATCTGCTTTTCGGGCATCTGCACGACCAGCCCGTCCAGCGCGTCGGTGACCTTGATCTGGCAGGTCAGGCGCGAGCGCTCGGGGTCGGGCTCATAGGCGAAATCGAGCATGTCCATCTCCATGTCGTCCTTCGCCGGCAGCTTGTCCACCCAGGCCGGATCCACGTAGACATGGCAGGTCGAGCAGGCGCAGGCGCCGCCGCAATCGGCCTCGATGCCGGGGATGTTGTTGTCGCGGGCGCCTTCCATGACGGTCAGCCCGTTGGCGACATCCACCACGTGCCGGGTGCCGTTATGCTCGATATAGGTGATCTTTGCCATGATCCGGGGCCCCTTGTCTGATTTCGCGACCCGTCCTTAGCCAAGCCGCCCGGGCCGCGCCAGCCCTCATTTGCGAGCGCCGCCCGCGCGCGCCGCGCCCGCCGCGAAATGTTCGCCTTGTGTTCCCGCGGCAGCCCTCACCTGCCCTGCCCGGACCAGATTTCGGGTGAAAGGCGCGTCCGGATTGGCTAGTCTCTGCGGGGCAACGGGGGACGGGCCATGGGTGTGACTAGCGGGCTGCCGAAGACGGGGTTCCTTTCGGGCGCGTCGGACGATCTCAAGCATCTGCTCGAATCGCTCAAGACCGAGATCACCCTGGCCCGCGGCGAGGTGCTGTTCGAGCAGGGCGACGAGGGCGACGCGCTCTTCGCGATCATCTCGGGGGCGCTCGAGTTCAGCATCCTCTCGGAGGACGGGCGCAAGCTGTCGCTGGACATGATGCGGCCCGGCGCGCTCTTCGGAGAGATCGCCCTCTTCGATCCGGGCGAGCGGACGGCCACGGCGATGGCGATCGAGCCCAGCCGGGTCTGGCGGGTGAAGAACGCCGATGTTCTGGCGCGGATCCGCAAGGATCCGGACCTGGCGGTGGACATGATCAAGCTGGCCGGGCAGCGGATGCGCTGGATGAACCGGCAGTTGCAGGAGCAGGTGTTCCTGCCCCTGCCCTCGCGCCTCGCGCGCAAGATCCTGCACCTGGCGCCGGTGCGCGGCGGCGAGCCGACCAGCCTCACCCTGTCGCAGACCGAACTGGCCGAATATGTCGGCGCCACCCGCGAGGCGGTGTCCAAGACGCTGGCGGGCTGGAAGCGGATCGGGGTCATCGACGCCTCGCGCGGCGGCCTGGTGGTGCTGGACCGCGCCGCCCTCGACGCCCTGGCCGAGCCCGGCCTGATCTGACCTCACGAAATCCTGCAAGTGTGACATGGCTCACAGACGCGGACGGCGCGCGCGGGCAAAGTCGTCGCTACTAGCTGCCATGCTCCCGGCGCAGGCCGGGCACCGATCAGAAAAGGATCCCGAGTGATGTTCCGCGTTGTCATTTCCACCCAGAACCGCGCCTACAGCCGCGTCGAGCCACGGCCGCGCACCGCCATCGGGGCGATCCTCGGCTGGATGGCGCGCAGCTACCGGGCCTTCCGCCAGACCCAGGACAGGCTGGAACGGCCGGGGCGCTTCTGACTGCTTGACGGGATTCGGTCTGCCGGATCATGCCCTCCCTAAACCTCGGCAGATCGAAAAAAAGGCCAGCGCCCTGCGCTGGCCTTTTCCGTCGGGTCCTTGCGGGGCGTCGCCCCGGGCGTTCATTCCTCGAGGTTGAGGGCGACGAAGCGCGGCTCTCCGGCACGGCGGATCAGCAGCAGCAGCGACTTGCGCCCCGCCTCCTTGGCGTCGGCGATGCGCGCTTCCAGATCGTTCAGCGTGGCGACCTTCTGCTGGCCCACCTCGGTGATCAGGTCGCCGGCGCGCAGCCCCTTCTCGAAGGCTTCCGAGGCCTCGTCGACCGAGAGCACCACCAGCCCGTCCATGTCGTCGGGGATACCCATCTCGCCGCGCATCTCGTCGGTGAGCACCGCGATGGTCAGGCCCAGCACGGTGCGTTCGGTGACATCGGGCGCCCCGCCGCCATCCATGGCCGCGGGCACCGCGTTCTCGGCCTCTTCGCGCCGGCCCAGGGTGACCTTCAGCGTCTGGGTGGCGCCGTCGCGCCAGATACCGACGCGCACCGCCTTGCCGACCTCGGTATTGCCGACCTGGCGCACCAGAGCGCGGGTATCGGGGACATCGACGCCGTCGAAGCTGGTGATCACGTCGCCCGACAGCAGCCCGGCCTCCTTGGCGGGACCTTCGGGTACATCGGTGACCAGCGCACCCTTGGCGGAGGCCAGGCCCATCGCTTCGGCGACGTCGTCGGTCACATCCTGGATGCGCACGCCCAGCCAGCCGCGGCGGGTCTCGCCGTATTCCTTGAGCTGGTCGACCACCCGCGTGACCACGTTCGAGGCCATCGAGAAGCCGATCCCGATCGAGCCGCCATTTGGCGACAGGATCGCGGTGTTCACCCCGATCACCTCGCCGTCCATGTTGAAGAGCGGCCCGCCCGAGTTGCCGCGGTTGATCGCGGCATCGGTCTGGATGTAGGCGTC
>JAGRMU010000019.1:16606-19737 GCA_020441165.1 Sedimentitalea sp. | reverse complement strand
CGACAGTCCGGCGCATCAGAACGGATGATAGATATGCGCGATGATCGCTTCGCGGACGTTGCCGAGGTGCAGCCGCATCGCCGCCGCGGCCTGATCCGGGTCGCTCGCCGCGACCGCGTCGATGATCGCAAGATGTTCGTGGCAACCCGGGATCAGCCGGTCCGGAATCGAGCCCTGGTCGAACATCCGCGTCTTGGTCTTGAGCGCTTCGATCAGGTCGGCCAGCAGTTTAGATCCGGCCATCTGCGCGATGGCGCCGTGCAGCCGCATGTCCAGCGCCGAATGCTCGGCCGAACTTGGGCGCGGCCCGTCCAGAAACCCCGCAATCTGCGCCCGAATCGCCCGCAATTCGTCCAAAGGCTTGCCCGAAAGCGCCGCCTTTCTGGCCGCTTCGCACTCCAGAAGGCTGCGGACATGCAGGATCTCCATGATGTCGCTCAGCGAGACCATCGCGACCACCGGCGCCCCGCCGGCCGACCTGCTGGCGAGCCCCTCGCTGAGCAACTGCCCGATCGCCTCGCGCACCGGGGTCCGTGATACGCCGAGGCGATCGGCGAATTTCTTCTCGCTCAGGCGCGTGCCCGGCTCCAGGGTACCATCCAGGATCATCGCCTTGATTCGCTGAAAGGCGGAATCGCTCAAGGTCTGCGCAGTCTCGGCCACGGCCATCTCTCCCCAAGAGGCGGATCTGGCGGGCAAACGCCACGCATCGCCTTTCAAGATGTTCGAAATGGTATACACTCGGAATGCCGGAATTCAATCAGAGCTTCGAAACCGCCATGAACACCTCTCGCTTCGACCTCCTCATCCGCGGCGGAACCGCCGTCACCGCGACCGGGACCGGCCTTCTCGACATCGGTATCTCGGGCGGCAGGATCGCCGCCATCGGCGCGAACCTCGCCGGCACGGCGACCCGCGAGATCGATGCCACGGGCCGCCTGGTGCTGCCCGGCGGCGTCGACACCCATTGCCATATCGAACAGGTCTCGGGCGCCGGCCTGCTGAACGCCGACACGTTCGAGACCGCCACCCGCTCGGCCGCGTTCGGCGGCACCACGACGGTGGTCTCCTTCGCCGCGCAGCACCCCGGCCACCGGATGCGCCAGGTCGTTGCCGACTATGCCGCCCTCGCCCGAAAGGGCGCCGTGATCGACCATGCCTTTCACATGATCGTTTCCGATACCGGCGACGGAAACCTGAGCGAGGACATTCCCCGGCTGATCGACGAGGGCCACCGCTCGATCAAGATCTTCACCACCTATGACAAGGTGCGACAGGACGACAAATCGATCCTCGACATCCTCGCCGTGGCGCGGCGCGAGGGAGCCTTGGTGTGCTTTCACGCCGAGAATGACGGGCTCATCCGCCACATGACGGAAAAGCTGCTCGCCGCGGGCGAGACCGCCCCGAAGTACCACGCCCTGTCGCATCCGCGCGAGGCCGAGATCGAGGCCATCGACCGCATGTGCCGCTTCGCCGAATTCACCGGGGCGCGGATCATGATCTTCCACGTCTCCACCCGCGAAGGTGCCGAGATCGTCCGCCAGGCCCGCGCCCGCGGCGTGAGGGTCGAGGCCGAGACCTGCCCGCATTACCTCTTCATGACCGTCGATGTCCTGGAGCGCGAGGCCCCCGCCCGCTTCATGTGCTCTCCCCCGCAGCGAACGCCGGACGATCAGGACGCGCTCTGGGAGGCCATCGCCGACGGCACGATCCAGCTGGTAACCTCGGACCACGCCCCCTACCGCATGGATGCGACCGGCAAGTTCGCCCATGGTCCCGACGCCCCGTTCAACCGGATCGCCAACGGCATGCCGGGGCTGGAGACGCGCCTGCCTCTGATGTTCAACGCCATGCTCAGCGAGGGTCGGATGGGACTGGAGGCCTTCGTCGAACTGACCAGCGCCGCACCCGCCCGCGCCTTCGGACTGCCGGGCAAGGGACAGATCGCCGAGGGCTTCGATGCCGACATCGCGATCTGGGATCCCGAGCGGACGCTCACCTATGGCGCCGACGACCTGAAGGACAATGTCGGGTACAACCCTTACGAGGGAACGACGGTCCGGGGACTGCCGGTCTGGGTATTTTCACGCGGTCGGGCCATCGTCCGGGAGCGAGAGCTTGCGCCGACCCCGGGTGGCGGCAAGTGGCTCGCGATGTCAGCTTGACCGCCGTTCGCTGCGTCGCGGGTGGGTCCATCCAGAGCCCAAGGTGCAGGATGCGGAACGTCCCGTTTCGGTATCGCGGTCGGCATGGCAATTTCGAGCCCGTTTGATAAAGAACGGTCAGTCCCGGATCGACCGCTTGCGAAACATGATCATCCGCTGCCTGGCAGGCGATTGCACAGCAATATGCCGCGAGTTGGACCGGGTCCGTGACACTCAGGCTCAGCGGCTCGACCGAAACAGCGTGGTGGTTTTGTCCGACCGGATCAAACAAGCCTCCGATGCCGTTCTGGAGGAGGATCCCGAAGGGCAATCGCGGGCTCTGCATCGATTGCCTGCCATCGTGATTCGCGGCGCACTTCGGTCTGCCAGGGGTTACGGCGCTTGACAGGACTCGATGGCGTGCCCAGTCTGCTACCAATATGAAATTGGTTACACCCCGGAAGGTGCATGGTCGGAGCTGAAACCTCGCGAGGCATTGATACCGCGCTGCTCGACGTGGAGGGGTTCACGTTGCGGTTTCGCGACATGCCGAACGATCAGGTGCAGGACGTGTCGTTTTCGGTCCGGCGCGGAGAGACGCTCTGCATCGTCGGCGAATCCGGCTGCGGCAAGAGCGTGACGGCCCTGGCGCTGATGGGGTTGCTGCCGCCGGGGATCGCGCGGGTCGGGGCGCGGCGGGTCCGGTTCGATGGCGCGGCTCTGGACCTGTCCGACGGGCGCGCGTTGCGGCGGGTGCGCGGCGACCAGATGACGATGATCTTCCAGGAGCCGATGACCTCGCTCAACCCCTCGTTCCGGGTCGGTGACCAGATCGCCGAGGCGGTGCTGTGTCACCGAAAGGCGACCCGCGCCGAGGCCGATGAGCGGGCGCTGGCGATGCTGACGCGGGTGGGGATTCCGGCACCCGAGCGGCGGATGCGCGATTATCCGCACCAGCTGTCCGGCGGCATGCGCCAGCGGGTG
>JAGRMU010000019.1:0-16548 GCA_020441165.1 Sedimentitalea sp. | reverse complement strand
ATCCAGGCGCAGATCCTCGACCTGATCCGCGAACTGCAGGACGAGCGGCAGATGGGCACGATCATGATCACCCACGACCTGGGCGTGGTTGCCGAACTCGCGACTGATGTTGCGGTGATGTATGCCGGCACCATCGTCGAGACCGGCCCCGCCGCGCGCGTCTTCGACGACCCACAGCACCCCTACACGATCGGGCTGATGTCCTCGATTCCCACTCTCGGCGGGGCGCGGACGCGGCTTTCGACGGTGCCGGGGATGGTGCCCACGGCCGAAACCATGCCCGAGGGCTGCCGCTTCGCCAGCCGCTGCCCCTTCGCCCAGCCGATCTGCGCGACGGTGCCGCCGAGGGTGAATTTCGGCAGCGGCCATGCCGCGTCCTGCCATTTCGCACCGCTCGAGCGGCGGATGGAGCTGCGCGCGTGACCGATGACATCATCCTCAGCACACGCGATCTGAAGCGGTATTTCAACCTGGGCGGCGGGATGCTGGCAAAGACCGGAACGATCCGCGCGGTGGACGGCGTGACGCTCGACATCCGGCGGGGCGAGACCTTTGCCATCGTCGGCGAAAGTGGCTGCGGCAAGTCCACGCTGGCACGGCTGCTGATGCGGCTGCTGCAACCGACATCGGGCGAGGTGACGTTCGACGGCTGGGACATCGCGACACTGAACGGCCGCGCCTTGTCGGCGCTGCGGCGCGACATGCAGTTCATTTTCCAGGACCCGTTTTCCTCGCTCAATCCGCGGATGAGTGTCGGGCGGCTGATCGCCGAACCGCTCGAGACGCATTTTCCGCAGATGACCGCGGCAGACCGGCGCGAGAAGGTTGCGGGGCTGTTGCGCCAGGTCGGGCTTCGTCCCGAGCACGCGGGCCGCTATCCGCACGAATTCTCGGGCGGCCAGCGCCAGCGCATCGGCATCGCCCGCGCGCTCGCCTCGGGACCGAAGCTGATCATCGGGGACGAGCCGGTCTCTGCGCTCGACGTGTCGGTGCAAGCGCAGGTCATCAACCTGCTGGGCGATCTGCGGGACGATCTGGGTCTGACGCTGATCATCATTGCCCATGATCTGGCCGTAATTCGCCACATGAGCGATCGCGTCGCGGTCATGTATCTGGGCGAGATCGTCGAGATCGGGACCGCCGACGAGATCTTCGAAACCCCCCGCCATCCCTACACCCTGGCGCTGCTGTCGGCGATCCCGGTGGCGGAGCATGGCCGCGAGACGACCCGCATCGCGCTGATCGGCGAAACCCCAAGCCCGGCGGCGCCGCCGCCGGGCTGCCGGTTCCATACCCGCTGCCGGTTTGCCAAAGACCGCTGCCGCACCGACGTTACGCCGCTGCGGTCGGTCAAGAACGAGCACCGCGCCGCCTGCCATCTCTTCGAGGAGATCGCCCGCACGCGGGAAGAAACGATCGCTCCGGCCGTGGCGAAACGGCAAGGTGCCGCGGAGGCGCGATTTGCGCTCTACCGCTCGGCCATCGAGGGGCGCGGCGTCCGACCGCAAGACCAGACTCAACACGACAGAGAGGAGACCATCCAATGACACCGACAAGAACCACCTTGCTGGCCGCCCTGCTGAGCGCGACTGCGCTTGCCGCCCAGGCGCAGGACCTGCGCATCGGCCTGCAGGAAGATCCCGATGTGCTCGACCCCGACCAGTCGCGCACCTTCGTTGGCCGCATCGTGTATGCCGCGCTCTGCGACAAGCTGGTGGACATCACCCCGGATCTCGAGATCGTACCGCAACTGGCAACCGGATGGGAATGGAACGAGGACGGCACACAGCTGACCATGACGCTGCGCGAGGGCGTGGTCTTTCATGACGGCACGCCCTTCGATGCCGCGGCGGTCGTCGCCAATATCGACCGCTCGCAGAACATGGACGAAAGCCGGCGCAAGTCCGAGTTGACCTCGGTCACCGGGGTCGAGGCGCTGGATGCGCAGACGGTGCGCTTTACCCTCGCCCAGCCCGACGCGACGCTGCTGGCGCAGTTCACCGACCGCGCCGGGATGATGCTGTCGCCCACGGCTGCGGCAGCCGCGGGGGCCGATCTGGGATCGAACCCGGTTTGCTCCGGCCCCTTCAAGTTCAAGGAGCGTGTGCAGCAGGACCGGATCGTGCTCGAGCGGTTCGACGACTACTGGAACGCCGACAAGATCGGGTTCGACAGTGTAACCTTCCTGCCGATCCCCGACACGACCGTTCGGCTTGCGAACCTGCAATCGGGCGATCTGGACATGATCGAGCGGCTTGCCGCGACCGATCTGGGCGCGGCGGAAACGGCGGATGGCATCAAGGTCGAAAAGGCCACCTCGCTGGGCTACCAGGGGATCACCATCAACATCGGCAACGGCGAGCGCGCGGCCAATCCACTGGGCGAGAACGCCAAGCTGCGCCAGGCGCTGAGCCTGGTCATCGACCGCGATGCGCTCAACCAGGTGGTGTTCAACGGTGCCTTTGCCCCCGGCAACCAGCCGTTCCCGCCGGATTCGCCCTGGTACGACACCGACTATCCGGTGCCGCAGCGCGATGTCGAGAAGGCCAAGGCGCTGATGGCCGAGGCGGGGTTCCCGGACGGGATCGACATCACCGTGCAGGTTGCCAACAACCCGGTGCAGATGCAGGTGATGCAGGTGATCCAGGCGATGGCCGCCGAGGCGGGCATCCGCATCGAGCTTGAAGCCAAGGAGTTCGCCACGCTCCTGTCCGAGCAGACCGCCGGCGCCTTTCAGGCCAGCCAGATTGGTTGGTCCGGCCGGGTCGATCCGGACGGCAACATCCATCAGTTCATGACCACAGACGCAGGGCTCAACGACGCCAAGTATTCCAACGCGGATGTCGACCGGCTGCTGGATTCGGCGCGCACCTCGACCGATACGGCAGCGCGCAAGGCCGATTACGATGCGGCGCGCGATATCCTGAACGAGGAGATGCCGATCGTCTATCTCTATCACCCGGTCTGGATCTGGGCGATGAGCGATGCGGTGGAAGGGTTCGTGCCCTATCCCGACGGGATGATCCGTCTCGAAGGCGTGTCGATGAAAGAGTGACGCCGAGACCCCGCTCCGGCGCTGCCGGGGCGGGGTCTGGTCCGCGGGGATCCCGATGCTGTCCTTCATCCTTCGCCGTCTGCTGATCGCGATCCCGACGATCATCCTGATCTCGGTCTTCGTCTTCGCGTTGCAGAAGCTTCTGCCGGGCGATCCGGTGCTGGCCATGGCCGGCGAAGACCGGGATCCCGCGACCCTGGAGTTCCTGCGCGAGAAATACCGTCTGAACGACCCGGTGGTGGTGCAGTATTTCACCTGGATCGGGAACGCGCTGCGCGGCGACCTGGGGATCTCGCTGCGCACCAACCAGCCGGTGCTGGCGCTGATTGCCGAGAAGCTGCCGGTGACCATCCAGCTTGCGGTCATGGCGATGAGCTTTGCGCTGCTGATCGGGATACCGGCGGGGATCCTGTCGGCGGTCCGCAAGGGCACGATCACCGATTACATTGCGAACGTGGTGGCGCTCTCGGGCCTGTCGATCCCGAATTTCTGGCTCGGGATCATGCTGATCCTGCTGGTCTCGGTGAAATGGCAGCTGCTGCCCGCCTCGGGCTATGTGCCGCTCAGCGAGGATCCGGTGCGCTCGATCACGGTGATGCTGATGCCGGCCTTCGTTCTGGGGACGGCCCTGGCCGCCACCATGATGCGTCACACCCGTTCGGCCATGCTGGAGGTGCTGACCGCGGACTACGTCCGCACCGCCCGCGCCAAGGGGGTGAAGGAGCGGCGGGTGGTGCTGAAACACGCCTTCCGCAACGCGCTCACCCCGATCGTCACCCTGACGGCGCTGCTGTTCGGAGAACTGATCGGCGGCGCGGTGCTGACCGAGCAGATCTTCACCATCCCCGGTTTCGGCAAGCTGGTGGTCGATGCGGTGTTCAACCGCGACTATGCGGTGGTGCAGGGGATCGTGCTGGTCACGGCGGTCGGGTTCATCGTCATGAACCTGCTCGCGGATGTGCTCTATGTCCTGCTGAACCCGCGCCTGAGAGGGCAATGACATGGTGGCGCAACCCGATCCGATCCTCGCCCGCAAGCCGCAGAGCCGCATCTGGAAGAAGTTCCGCCGCCACCGCAGCGCCATGCTGGGCGGCATTCTGGTCGCCTTCTTCGTGCTGATCGCGCTGGCGGCACCGATCCTGCCGATCCCCGATCCGGTGGCGACCGACTGGGCCGCGGTGCGCAAGGCGCCGTCCACCGCGCACTGGCTGGGCACTGACGAGATCGGGCGCGACCTGCTGTCCCGGATGATCTGGGGCGCGCAGGCCTCGCTGCTGGCGGGCGTCGTCTCGGTGGCGATCGCGGTCTCGGTCGGGGTTCCGCTGGGCATCCTCGCCGGCTATTTCGGCGGCTGGACCGATGCCGTGATCTCGCGCTGCACCGAGGCGCTGCTGGCCGCGCCCTTCCTGATCCTGGCCATCGCGCTGGCGGCGTTTCTGGGCCCGTCGCTGACCAACGCGATGATCGCCATCGGCATCTCGGCCACGCCGATCTTCGTGCGTCTCACGCGCGGACAGGTGCTGAGCATCGCCGCCGAGGATTACGTGGACAGCGCGCGGGCCATCGGGCTCTCGACCCCGCGCATCCTCAGCCGTTACATCTTTCCCAATGTCCTGCCGCCGGTGCTTGTGCAGGCCACGCTGACCGTCGCCACCGCGATCATCGCAGAGGCGTCGCTGTCGTTTCTCGGTCTCGGCCAGCAGCCGCCGGCGCCGAGCTGGGGCTCGATGCTGAACACCGCCAAGAACTTCCTGAACCAGGCCCCCTGGATGGCCATGTGGCCGGGCATCGCGATCTTCCTCGTCGTGCTAGGCTTCAACCTTTTGGGCGACGGGTTGCGCGATGCGCTCAACCCGCGCGAACACTGAAGACCGGAGAGAGCATGTCAGACTTCACCACCCGCCCCGAGATCCGCGGCACATTCGGGGTTGTCACCTCGACCCACTGGCTGGCCTCGGCGGTGGGCTTCGGCATCCTCGAGAAGGGCGGCAACGCCTTCGACGCCGCGGTCGCCACCGCCTTCGTTCTGCAGATCGTCGAGCCGCACCTGAACGGCCCGGCAGGCGACATGCCGGCGATCTTCCATTGCGCCGAAACCGGCGAGACCCGGGTGCTCTGCGCCCAGGGTACCGCGCCAGCCGCCGCCACCATCGAGGCCTACACCCGGGAGGGCCTGACCCTGATCCCCGGCTCGGGGCTGCTGGCCACGGTGGTGCCGGGCGCCTTCGACGGCTGGCTGCTGATGCTGCGCGATCACGGCACGATGCGCCTGCGCGAGGTGCTGCAACCGGCCATTGACTATGCCCGGGACGGCCATCCGCTGCTGCCCCGCGTGGCCGACACCATCGCCGGGTTGCGGGATTTCTTCGAGACCGAATGGCCCAGCTCGGCGGCGGTCTGGACACCGGGCGGCGCGGCCCCGGGCCCGCACGCGCTGTTCAGGAACCCCGACCTGGCCGAGACCTATGACCGGCTGGCGGCGATTGCCGATGACGCTGGGGGCAACCGCGCCGCCGGGATCGACGCCGCCCGCGCCGAATGGCGGACGGGTTTCGTGGCAGACGCCATCTTCGATTATCTGAAGGACGCGAAGGTGATGGACGTGTCCGAGAAAAGGCACGGCGCGCTGCTGGCGCGATCCGACATGGCCGCGTGGCGCGCCAGCTACGAGGAAACGCTGACGCTGGAATATCACGGCTGGACCGTCCACAAGACCCACGCCTGGAGCCAGGGGCCGGTGCTGCTGCAGACCCTGTCGATCCTGAAGGCCTTCGATCTGGGGGCGATGGACCCGAACGGGGCCGCGTTCGTGCACACGGTGGTCGAGGCGATGAAGCTGGCCTATGCCGACCGAGAGGCCTATTACGGCGATCCCGATTTCAGCGAGATCCCGATGGATCACCTCCTGTCGGATGCCTATGGCGCCGAGCGGGCAAGGCTGATCGGCGACACGGCATCGATGGAGCAGCGACCGGGTCGGGTGCCGGGCTTCGCGCATCTGGCGGACGCCTATCTCGACCGCGCGGCGCATGATTTTGGCGTCGCCGGCGTGGCGGTGCAGGAGCCGACGATGGCGCATCTGACCGAGAAGCGCGGCGACACGGTGCATCTGGACGTGATCGACCGCTGGGGCAACATGGTGGCCGCCACCCCCTCGGGCGGATGGCTGCAAAGCAGCCCGGTCATTCCGGGCCTCGGCTTTCCGCTGAATTCCCGCGCGCAGATGTTCTGGCTGATCGACGGGCTTCCCAGTTCGCTGGCGCCCGGTCGCCGGCCCCGCACCACGCTGACCCCCTCCTGTGCCGAGAAGGACGGCGCGCGGCTGGTTTTCGGCACGCCCGGAGGCGATCAGCAGGATCAGTGGCAGCTGATCTGGTTCCTGCGCTTCGTGCATCACGGGCTGGACCTGCAGGAAGGCATGGACGCACCCTTGTTCCACACAATGCATTTCCAGGGCAGCTTCTTTCCGCGCGAGGTGCGCCCCGGCGAGATGATGATCGAACCGGCCTTCGGCGCCGCGGTGATCGAGGAGTTGCGCGCCCGCGGGCATATCGTCACCGTTTCCGAACCCTGGGCGGTCGGACGCCTGACCGCCGCCCTGCGCGAGAAAGACGGGATCCTGCGCGCCGCCGCCACGCCGCGGCTGATGCAAGCCTATGCGGTGGGACGCTGAGCCATGACCTATTCGATCATCGCCCATGACCCGGCGACCGGCGAGATCGGGATCGCCGTGGCCAGCCGCTTCTTTGCCTGCGGGGCGGCGGTCCCATATGTGGGCCGACGCGTTGCCGTGGCGACCCAGGCTTTCGTCAACCCGCTCTGGGGCAGCGAAGGCCGCACGCGTCTGGAGGCCGGCGAGACGGCCGAGGCGGTGCTGGCCGATTTCCGCGCCCGGGACGCGGGCCAAGCGATCCGGCAATGTCACATGATGGACGCCTCTGGCCGGTTCGCAGCCCATACCGGCGCGGAGTGCGTGGCCTGGGCCGGGCACCGCTGCGGCGCCGACCATTCGGTCGCGGGCAACATGCTTGCCGGGCCCGAGGTGGTGGCTGCGACGTTCGAGGCCTACCAGACCGCCGCGGCCCTGCCGATGGCCGAACGTCTGCTTGCGGCGATGGAGGCCGGAGAGGCGGCGGGCGGCGACAAGCGCGGGCGCCAGGCGGCGGGGCTTGTCATCCACCGGGGCGAGGATCACGCATGGCTCGATCTGCGCGTCGACGATCATGGCGATCCGCTGGCCGAGCTGCGCCGGCTGCTGGACGTCGCGGAAGAGCGCTATCTGCACGTCGCGGCGGCGATGCCGACACGGGCGAACTTCTCGGGCGTGCCGACCCGCGAAGGGATCGACCGCGCCATCGCCGAGGCCGCAGAGGCGCGCCGCGTTGCCCGTCGCCCCAGCCGGTCGCTGGCCACGGACACAGCATAGGGTTCAGTCTTCTGCGCTGCCCCGGGCATCGACCATCGCCCGGAGGCGGGCATCGAGATGCGTGCGCATCGCCGACCGGGCAGCCGCGGCATCGCCGGCCTCGATCGCGTCGACGACCCGCATGTGCTGTTCATCCGTCGCGCGGAGCGAGGCATCTGACCGGGCGCGGATGCGCAGCGCCATCCAGTCGTCGGACGCACGGATCTCGTCGAGCATCGCGTAGGCCACCATCAAGGGGCGGTTGCGCGCCGCGGTGGCGATCAGCCGATGCAGGGCGCCGTCCCATAATTCCAGCGCCTCGGGATCCCCGGCGACGTCCTGCCGATGGGCAAGGTGGCGCATCCGGGCGATCTCCTCGGGCAGGGCGCGCCGCGCGCACAGGGCTGCGAGTTCGGGCTCGATGCAGAGCCGGGCCTCCATCACCTCCATCACCGACGTTCCATTGTTGATCCTGGCGGCCAGTACGCCGACAGGATCGGCGGGCTGGCCGGCGAAGGTGCCCTTTCCCTGACGGCGCCAGACCAGCCCTTCGTCCTCGAGAGACCGGATCGCACGGCGCACGGCGCGGCGGCTCACACCCAGACTGGTGACCAGCTCCCGTTCGGTGGGCAGGCGTCCGTCTCCCGAAAGGTTGCCGCTGCCGATCAGTTCCAGGAGGTGATTGCGCACCATCATCGCGTTCCCGCGCCCCGGTCCCGTCCGATCCTGCTCGTCGCGCATGCAAGCAACCCCGTGATGTGACGGGTGCAGTATTGGTTACGTCGCGGAACAGGACAATTGCTTTCTGACGCATCATGAGGCCCGCATGGATCATATTCGGCGTTGTCGAGAAAGTTTGCGCGTTCCAGCGGAGCGACGGGGACTGTCCGGTATTTTCTGTGCGAAACCGGTTCTCGGCAGCGGCTGACGAACATCGCGGCGAATTGGGTCTCGACCTCGGTCCACTCGAGGGGCGTGCGCGTCCCGCGTCGGGGCGTCGAGAACCGGATATGGCAGCTTCGTGGCAGCGTCGTCATTCCGAAAATGCCCTCGGACGCGTACCGCCCGGTGCAGATGAGCCGGCGCACGCCTTGGGGAACCGCAGAAAATGGGATCACCAGATGCAAATCCCACCGTCAGGCGGCGCCGATGGCTGGGTATTTTGCGCCCCAGGGACCTTCCTCGAGCGCACACCGGGCAATCGCAGCCGCCTCGGTGTCTCTTGGCGTCGTAGACGACCCGGAACGCCTCCGGGACCGGCTTGCGCTCCGCCCACCAGGAAGAGGTCATGGAAAGTCGGGTCAGATAACCGATGCGGGCGGTCGGCATCCCGCCCCGCGCCGCGTCGACTCCCCCTGATACACCGGGCATCGCTCGCGCCGTCCATTCCTCGCTGTTGATCTTCAGGGCGGAATGCTCAAGATGTTTCATCGGCTGGCGCTTCACCTTGCGCGAGCGAATTTTCATCCCGACAGGGACAATGACAGACAAGGGAGACGTCTATGAACAGGATTATTGCTGCGGCCGGGGGAGCATTTGCCCTCGCGATCAGTCTCACCGGCGCCGCGAAGGCGCAGGATTTCATCAACGTGCTCACCGGAGGCACATCGGGGGTCTATTATCCGCTGGGGGCCGGTCTGGCCAACATCTATGGCGAGAAGATCGAGGGCGTGCGCACCCAGGTGCAGTCGACCAAGGCCAGCGTCGAGAACATGAACCTGATCCAGGAAGGGCGCGGCGAGATTGCCTTCGCGCTCGGCGATACCGTGGCCGCCGCCTGGGCGGGCGTCGAGGAAGCGGGCTTTCCCGCCAAACTGGACCAGCTGCGCGGCATCGCGGCGATCTATCCCAACTACATCCAGATCGTGGCGTCCAAGGACTCGGGGATTACCGATTTCGCCGGGCTCAAGGGCGCCAGCCTTTCGGTCGGCGCCCCGGCATCGGGCACCGAGCTGAACGCGCGGGCGATCTTCGGCGCGATGGACATGTCCTATGACGATCTGGGCAAGACCGAGTATCTGCCCTTCGCCGAGTCGGTCGAACTGATCAAGAACCGCCAGCTCGACGCGACGCTGCAATCGGCGGGCCTGGGCGTGGCCTCGATCCGCGATCTCGCCTCGTCGCTGCCGATCACCATGGTCGCCGTCCCGGCCGAGGTGGCCGAGAAACTGGGCGCGCCCTATATCGCGGCGACGATCCCCGCTGGCACCTATGACGGGCAGGACGCGGACGTGCCGACCGTGGCCGT
This sequence comes from Sedimentitalea sp., assembly GCA_020441165.1. Lineage (GTDB taxonomy): Bacteria > Pseudomonadota > Alphaproteobacteria > Rhodobacterales > Rhodobacteraceae > JAGRMU01. The sequence continues at coordinate 6,840 of JAGRMU010000019.1, read as the reverse complement.
GTCCAACTATCTCGTCACCAGCGCGGGCGTCAGCGATGACCTGGCCTACGCGATGACCAAGGAGCTTTTCGAGAACCTCGACACGCTGGCAGCGTCGCATCAGGCGGCGACGCTGATCAAGCTGGAAAACGCGCTGGACGGCATGCCGATCCCGCTGCATCCGGGGGCCGAGCGCTACTATCGCGAACAGGGCCTGTTGAAGTGAGCCCGACCGGGCCGCGCGCGCCGGATTCGGAGGTGCGGCCCGGGTGTTGCGAAAGCCGGCCATGAGCACGTCAGAGACGCCGCCACATCCGGCCGAAACCCACGGCGTCGGGTTTCCGCCGGGGACCGCCGGGCGCATCCTCTTCTGGATCGCCGTGGTCTTCTCGCTCTTCCAGATCGCCACCGCCGCGCATGTGATCGACCTGCCCAGCCAGATCATCCGCGCCTTTCATGTCGGGTTCCTGACCCTGCTGGCCTTTCCGCTGATCGCCTATTCCCGGCAGGCGAGGGCATCGGTCCGCGCGCTGGCCTGGGCGTTCGCGGCGGCAGGGGTCGCGGTGGCGCTCTACCAGTGGTGGGAATACCAGCCGCTGATCCTGCGGGCGGGCCGCCCGCTCGACCGCGACATCGTCGTCGGCGTGATCTCGCTCGTCGTGGTCTTCGCCGCCGCCTGGGTGATGATGGGGCCGGCCCTGCCGATCATTGCGGGCGGTTTTCTGGCCTATTGCCTCTTCGGAGAGTTCCTTCCCGCGCCGTTCAATCATCGCGGTTATGGCTTCGGCCAGGTGATCGACCACATGACCTTCGGAACCGAAGGCATCTACGGCATCCCGATCTACGTCTCGTCCACCTATATCTTCCTGTTCATCCTCTTCGGGTCGTTCCTGGAACGCGCCGGGATGATCCGGCTCTTCACCGACGTGGCGATGGGTCTGTTCGGCCACCGCCAGGGGGGCGCTGCGAAGGTCGCGGTGGTCTCCTCCGGCCTGATGGGCACGATCTCGGGATCAGGCGTGGCGAATGTGGTGACCACCGGCCAGTTCACGATCCCGCTGATGAAACGCTTCGGCTACCGCGCCGCCTTCGCCGGCGGGGTCGAGGCGACGGCGTCGATGGGCGGTCAGCTCATGCCGCCGGTCATGGGCGCGGTCGCCTTCATCATGGCCGAAACGCTGGATGTCCAGTACATCGAGGTGGTGCGCGCGGCGCTGATCCCCGCGATCCTCTATTTCCTCTCCGCATTCTGGATCGTGCATCTCGAGGCGGGGCGTCACGGCCTGCGCGGGCTTGCGCGCGACGAGTTGCCCTCGGCACTGGCCGCAATCCGCAAGAACTGGATGCTGCTGGTGCCGCTCGGGGTGCTGGTCTACCTGCTCTTCGGCGGCTATACACCGCTCTTTGCCGGCACCATCGGCCTGGGGCTGACCATCCTTCTGATCCTCGGCGGCTCCGCGGTCCTGAACCTGCCCGAGGGCGTTTTCCGTCTCGTCTTCTGGATCGCGCTCGGCCTTGTCGCCGCGGGATTCCTGCAATGGGGAACCGACGTGCTCTTCGCCGCGATCGCGCTTCTGATCGCGTGGACCGCGGCGACCAGCGGCGGGCGCGCGACGCTTGGCCTGTGTCGTGACAGCCTGGCGGAAGGGGCGAGGACCGCGCTGCCGGTCGGCATCGCCTGCGCGCTGGTCGGCGTGATCATCGGCACCATGACCCTGACCGGGGCCGCCAATACCTTCGGGCAGTTCATCGTGACTGTCGGCAAGTCCAGCCTGTTCCTGTCGCTGGTCCTGACCATGCTCACCTGCATCCTGTTGGGCATGGGGATCCCGACGATCCCGAACTACATCATCACCTCGACCATTGCCGGGCCCGCGTTGCTGGCGCTCGGGGTGCCGCTGATCGTGAGCCACATGTTCGTCTTCTATTTCGGCATCCTCGCCGATCTCACCCCGCCGGTGGCGCTCGCCTGTTTCGCGGCCGCCCCGATCGCCAAGGAAAGCGGGCTTAAGATCTCGGTCGAGGCGATCAAGGTCGCGGCCGCGGGATTCGTCATTCCGTTCATGGCGGTCTATACGCCGGCGCTGATGCTGCAGGACGGCGGACCGCTGGCGCAAGCGATCGGATACTGGCCTGCCGTTGCCTACGTGGTGCTCAAGACGGGGCTGTCGATCGGCCTCTGGGGGATCGCGGTGATCGGCTGGCTGGGGCGCCCGCTGGGCTGGCCGCTGCGGGCGCTGGCGATGGTCGCGGCCTTCACGCTGGTCGCCGCCCTGCCGCTGACCGACGAGGTGGGGTTCGCGCTCGCCGCCCTCTTCGCGGCCGGGGTCTGGCTGGGGCGCCGGACCCGCGCCGCATGACCTGCCTCGCGGTCGGCGCGACGATCCTTATGCTGGCCACTTCCGAGTTCCGACTGGCCTGGACGCATTCCGTCGAGCATGTCGAATGGCAGGAAGACTGGCGCGTGGACGCCGGGATGCTTTCCCTGACCGCGGCGCGCGTCCGCGGCTCCGGCGCGGGGATGGAGCCGGGCGAGAGCGCGCGCTTCAAGGATGGCTGGTGGGAATGGCCAGGCCAGCTGCGCGTTCCGTCGCTGACCCTTGCGGCGTCTGGCGCCACGGGCGCCGGCTGGTCGCTCTGCGCCGATGGCGCATGCATCGAGCTCGGGACAGGTTCCGGGGAGCCGATCGTGCTGAAGCCTTGCGAGGGTCCGAGTTCATGGGCCAATGGATGGTAGGTGCGGCGCGTGCAAAAGCGAACTGGAAGACCGTGGGGAGTATCGGTATGCAATGAGTTTCTAGTCCATCAAGTGATCGCTAGGGTCAGGACCCATTGATTTCAGCGGAAGGGCATGATTCACCGCGCGAAAACGGAGCGGTGACATGTCTGATGGCTTTGTCAGGTTGCAGGCCGCCCGATCGCCGGATAGCGAAGGGTCATGCTGAATCTATCCGACCTGTCCCGCATCAAGGGCTTCCGATTCCCGCGCTCCGTGATCGGCTACGCCGTCTGGGCGTATCATCGGTTCGCTCTCAGTCTCCGGGACGTCGAGGATCTGCTTGCCTCACGCGGGGTCCGCGTTTCCTACGAGACCGTGCGGGACTGGGTCGCGCGCTTTGGCGGGCAGTTCGCCGCCCGGATCCGTCGCGAGCGCCCGGGCCCGTCGGACAAGTGGCATCTCGACGAGGTCGTGATCTCGATCAAGGGCAAGAGGCACTGGCTCTGGCGTGCAGTTGACGCCAATGGCGATGTGCTGGATATCCTGGTCCAGTCGCGTCGGAACACGAGCGCAGCCAAACGCTTTTTTCGAAAGCTGTTCCGGCGATGGGGCCAGCCGCGGGTGTTGGTCACGGACAAGCTCGGTTCCTACGCTGCGGCCAAGACCGAGATCGCCCCCGGGATCGAACATCGCCAGCACAAGGGGGTGAACAATCGGGCCGAAGCCTCGCATCGGCACACCCGTCGACGAGAGAAGATCATGGGACGCTTCAAGTCCCCGGGCCAGGCACAACGGTTCCTCTCAGCCCACGATCAGATCGCCACCTTGTTCCGCCCGAAACGCCATCGCCTCTCCGCCCGGTCATACCGTCATGCGAGGTCTGACGCGTTCAGCCTTTGGGCCAACTATGCCGCGGATCTGGTCGCATGAAAACCGCGATGGCGGATCGTAGCACTCGGGGCTCGCCAACCTGACAAAGCCGCCACAACATGCCGCCCTGGCGGATGACCGACCCGGCAGAGAACCTGCTCGGCAAGCAGTTCATCCGCGTCGGGCGCATCCCCGCCGCGGCCGTCGGAACCGATCCGGCCTACCTGCGCAGCTTCCTCGGCCGAACCACCGCAACGGGCCCGCTGGCGCCGCTGTTCGGCAACAAGCCGGTGGTGCCCGGCGCGCAGTTCTTCACCACCGTCATTGGCGCGGTGGTCGAGCGCGCGCTGGCGGAAACGCCGATGACGCGCGAGCAATTCCTTGCCGCCAACGGTTACCGCTTCATGGCGAGCGAACCCGGCGCGCCGCTCAAGCGCTACAACCCGGCCACCGCGCCCTGCGAGACGCTGAACTGCCTCAAGGCAAGCCCGCTGCTCGGCATCTGGGCGGCCGGGCCGTACCTGCACAACGGATCGGTGCCGACGGTTTACGAATTGCTGTCGCCCCCCTCGGAGAGGCGGGCGGTGTTCTGGACCGGCGGGCGCAAGCTCGATGCCGAACGGCTCGGCTTCGTGTCCGACGAGGCGCCCGGCCTGTTCCGCTTCGATACCGCGCTGCCGGGCAACGGCAATGGCGGGCACGTCTTCCCGCCCACCGGCTACAGCCACGAGGAGCGCATGGCGGTGATCGAATATCTCAAGGACCCGAATCGTTTCGCGCCCGAGCCGCACCGGTAGGGGCAAGGGCTGGACACGACACGACCCCGCCTGCCATGCCCGCAGTCACCGAAGGACCGAAGCCATGACCGATCTTCCCGTCACGCCCGCGTTGGAAGAGATCCCCGACGGCGAACCGGACCGCATCGAGGCCACCGTCGATCTGACCTTGCGCCGCCTCCTAGCGCGCTACGACGGCAGGGCCATCCGCCGCGGCGTGCATCCCAAGGATCACGGCTGCGTCACCGCGACCTTCACCGTGGCCGACCCGCTGCCCGAGACCCTGCGCGTCGGCGTCTTCACCACCCCGGGGCAGGTCTTCGACGCCTTCATCCGCTTCTCCAACGCCGACGTGGACCCCGAGAAGGCGGATTCCGCCGTGGAGGACGATGGTGTCGCCCACGGCAGCCGCGGCATGGCGGTCAAGGTGCTGGGCGTCACGGGAGAGCCGCTCGTGACGAGCAACCTGACGACCAAGTACGGCCCGCTCAATCAGGATTTCCTGATGGTCAACCAGCCGGTTTTCGCCTTCGCCAATGTCGAGGACTACGAGGCCTTGAGCCAGATCCTGCTTGATCACGCTGACGATCCCTCCGGCTTCTTCGCCCGGCTCGGCGATCCGGACCCGGCCATCAGCGGCCGCGCGAGGGTGACCGGCGCGATCGTCAAGCGGATCGCCGCCGCCGCCTTCCAGCCCGCGCCGGCCAGTCCGCTCGACAACAGCTATTTCGGCGCCGCCCCGTTCCTCTTCGGGGAGGGTCGCGCCATGCGCTTCCGGGCACGGCCCGTCGCGCCGGATGCGGACGCCGCGGCGGATTTCGCCGACCCGGGCTACCTGCGCGCGGGCCTGCGCCGCCGGCTTTCCGCCGCTGCCGGCCAGGACATCGTGTTCGAGTTTCAGGTCCAGGTCCGCGACGCCGCCAGCCTCTCGACCGCCCTGCCGGACCTGATCGAGAACGCCTGCAACGACTGGCCAGACATCCCGTTCGAGACCGTCGCGCGCATCGCCATCCCGCCGCAGGACGCCGACCCCGACACGCCCGAGCGCCGGGCGCTCTGCGAGAACCTGATCTTCTCGCCATGGAACGGCCTGGCCGCCCACCGCCCGCTCGGCGGCATCAACCGCCTCCGCCGCCTGGTCTACGAAATCTCCGCCCGGATCCGGAAACCCAGCGGCACCTGCCCGTTCAGCGCGCCGACCCCCACGGGTTGACACGCGTCGCGCGGATTTCGGACGTTTATTGACGGCCAGATCGGGTCATACCAACGCAGATCGACCGCAACAAGGTCATTGGCCTGCCGCCATTCGTGGACCAATTCGATGAGAGCAGACCACCGTCAGGCAACGCTGCTTCGGTTCGTCCGCGCCTTCGAGACTTGCGGCGGCGGCGCGGGCCGTAGACTTTAGGGAGACAGGTTTCACGGGGGGAAACTGCACGGGAAACTGCACGTGGTTCGGGGCGCTGGAGCAGGCCTTGCAGACCAAGACACCTGGTCGTCGAGGCCCCGGCCCGCCCCCTTTCAGGCGCTGTGCAGGACAACCGTCGTGCCGAGCGGAACCTCGGGGTAGAGCTGGATCACATGGGCGTTGGCCATGCGGACGCAGCCGTTCGACACCTCTCGCCCGAGACCGCGGACGTCGCGCGCGCCGTGGATGCGCAGGAGGCTGTCCGTTCCGTTCGACCGGTAGAGATAGAGCGCCCGAGCGCCGAGCGGGTTGTCGGGACCGCCCGGCATCCCGGCCGCGTGCGGCCCGTAGATCTCCGGCTCGCGCCGGATCATCGCCTTGGTCGGCGTCCATCTCGGCCATTCGCGCTTGTCGCCGACGCGGAACCTGCCGCTGTAATACCGGCCCGGCTCTCCGATGCCGACCACATAGCGCATCGCCTGCCCTCCGGGACGCGTCCAGAGCAGCGAGAACGTCTCCGGGTAGACGTGTATCTCGCCGGGCGCCAGATCAGGCGCATCCACAAGACGCGGCTGGTACTCTTCCGGGAGGGGCAATTCGCTCGGATGGATCGGCGTCACCTCGTCGGGTAACGGCGCGCAGGCCGAACAGGTCAGCAATCCCAACATGAAGGTTCTTCGTTGCATGTCCGGTCAGTTCCCATATCGCCACCTTGCCATGGCAGGATGCGGCCTTGCGCGACGGGTCGCAAGGATTTCCGACAACGCCCCGCAGATGCTGCAGGTTCCCGCGCTTGGAGCATGTTTCCGACGCCATGCCGGGACTGGCCGTCACCGGCCCGGAATAGCGCGACTTCCTGCAGACGCTGACCGGCCCGACCTGTCGAACGCGGCGCTGCCGTTCATGGCCTGTGCCGAGATGGATATCGGCCTGCACCGCGCTCGGGTGGCGCGCCTGTCGGTAATGGGCGAGCTGGGATACGAGATCAACCGGCCCTCGGTGGAGCACCGGCAGCTCTACAAGACGCTGCTGGATGCGGGTGGGGATCACGGGCTGGTGCAGGTGGGTTTCTACGCCATGGGCTCGCT
>JAGRMU010000018.1 GCA_020441165.1 Sedimentitalea sp. | reverse complement strand
TTAGGGATTGAATCAGCATGTATCGTTCTCCTTGCTGAGTCAGAAGGTATGCTCTCGCGCAACTCCGCGCCCCATCCGTTTGAATGGGGGACGCCGAAAATATATGTGCTAACATCCTCTCAGACTTCAACATTCGCTTGGTTCTCATGACGCTTATGCATCGCTTCCGTTCATGCCTTCTCGCGATGGTGATGATCGTTCTTGCCGCACTGCAAGCGATTGCGGAAACCCCGCTGTTGACGCTGACCGGTGCGGTGTCGGGCGGGCAGGTAGAAATATCGCGCGCCGATCTCGATGCCCTCGAGTGGCATGAGATCGAGACCTCGACGACCGTCACAGATGGGCGCCCGCTTTTCAGGGGGGTCCTGATGCGGGATATCCTGGCATTGGCCGGCGCGCGGGGCGAGACCGTGACCGCGCAGGCTCTCAACGACTACGTCATCGACATCCCGATGGCAGATTTCCACGATTTCGACGTGATCGCCGCAATTTACATGGACGGAATTGCCCTGACGCCGCGCGACAAGGGACCGGTCTGGATCGTTTATCCGCGCGACGATCACCGCGTTCTTGCCGACATGCGCTATGACATGCGTTGGGTCTGGCAGCTCAGCGCGCTGCATGTGCAATGATCCGGCCAGGCGTGACCTCGCGCTACGTCGGGTTGGGCGCGCTGATCGTCCTTTGCCTGGGACTGCTGGTCATTGCGGCCTTCAATATCGTCCGTGTTGAACGCCAGATGCAGATCTCCGCGACCGAGAACATGACCTGGATTTTCGGGCAGACCCAGATCGAGGCGCTGAGCCTGGCTGCAGCGATGTCGGCCGGTGCGCCGGAGGACGAGGTGCAACGCCGCTTCGATCTGCTGGTCTCGCGTCTGAATCTCCTGCGCGACGGCCCGCAATGGCGGTTCCTCCGCGATGCCGGGCTGGCCGAGGGATTGATGGGCTGGCGCGCCAGCCTGCTTGCGCTCGATCCGGCTGAGGGCGGCGACCGGGCGGCGCTCGCGGCGCATGCCACTGCGCTCTCGACTGCGCTGCGCGGCAAGGCGAGCCGCGTGATGGCACGGGAATGGCAGCTTCAAGCCGAACGGCTGGACCAGTTGCGCCAGCTGCATCTGCTCGCCCTCGGCGCGGTCCTTGGCGCGCTGCTCTCTGGTGGCATCCTTTCATTGTTGCTTGTCGACCGGGAAAGGCGGCTGGCGCGAACCGTGCGTCTTCAAGACGATCTTGATCGTGAACGCGCGGCCTCCGAAGGCTATCGCCGCTTCGCCGACCTGATGGCGCATCAGATACGCACGCCGCTGGCAGTGATCGACAGCGCGATGCACCGACTGACCAAGCCGGGAGGGCCGCCAACACCCGAGGTGATCCGCAAGAAAGCGGATGTCTCGCGCGAAGCCGTGGCGCGTCTTGTGCGGCTGACCGACACCGCGCTTCTGATGGCACGGGTCGATCGGGGCGCTGTCGCGCCCGAACTGGCCTGTCACGATCTGGACAGGATCGCCGCCGCCGCAATTGACGACCTGCATGCGGCGGGCTGCCATCACGAATCCGGCCGGGTGCGCCTACTCACCGGCAATCGTCCAGTCACCGCAATTTGCGATCCCGTCCTCACCGGCGAAATCCTGACGAATCTGCTGGGCAATGCCTTGCTCTACTCCCCGCCGGAAAGCGAAATCGACGTGCGGCCGATGCACAGCGGCGACATGGCCATTTGCGATGTGTGCGACCAGGGACCGGGGATGACGCCCGAGGAACTGGCCTGTGCCTTCGACGATTTCGCCCGCGGTGCGCGGCACAGGGATCTGCCGGGCTCGGGGCTCGGGCTGCCGCTGGCGCGTCATCTGGCTCGCCTTCAGGGCGGCGACCTGACGCTGAAACCGCGCACGGGCGGCGGGCTGGTCGCGCGGCTGACCCTGCCGGGCAAGGTTGCGGCATGACGCCCCCGCTGATCCTGTGCATCGAGGACGAGCCCTCGCTGCGCGACGATATCGCCGCCGAACTGGCCGAGGCGGGCTATGGCATCATCGCCACGGGCAATGCGCGGGACGCGCTCGATAGGCTGGATAGCCGACGACCTGACCTCATCCTTTGCGATATCGTGATGCCGGAAATGGATGGCCATGCCCTGCTTGCGCATCTGCGCAAGGCCCGGCCGGATCTGAACGACATTCCGTTCGTGTTCCTGACCGCTCTATCCTCGCGCGAACAGATGATCGAAGGGCGAAAGGCCGGTGCGGACGATTACCTGACCAAGCCGATCGACTACGATCTTCTGCGGGCGATCATCTCGGCGCGTCTGGATCAGGTGGCCCGCTTGCGGGCTGCCCAAGGCCCCGGTGCGGGAACGGCCGCGCTGGACCGCCTGATGATCGGGGTGGTGCTTCTGGATAGCGATGGCGGCGTGCTGCATGCCAATCGCTTGGCGCAAGATCTTGCGAAGGGTGCCGGCATCGGCATCGGGTCCCGCTTGACCGCCAGGGGCGAGGACGGCCGCAGACTGACGGCGCTGATCGCCGGGATCACATCGGGGGCGGGGACTGGTGCCGCGCTGTGGCTGGGTGCCGGTGCGCGCCGCGTCATGGTTCTGGGGCGGCCGCTGGGGTCATGCCCGGCGCGTGACGCCGCCGCCGCCATGCTCACGCTCAGCGATCCCGAACGCCAGGGGGCGCTTGATGTCGACACGCTACGGCAGCTATTCGACCTGACCCCGACCGAGGCTAGCGTCGCCCGACTTGTGGCGGAAGGTTTGCGGCGCGACCTGATCGCGGCGCGGCTGGGCGTGTCGTCCAACACCGTCGCGTTCCACTTGCGCAACATCTTCGACAAGACCGGCACGCGCCGCCAGGCCGATCTGATGGCTCTGTTCCTGTCGATGCCGATGGCGTGGAGCGATCCGTGAGAGCTGCCGCCGAAGTATCGCCTTCCGAAGGCCAACCATCCTCAAAGGAGACACCGACAATGAAAAACGCGTCCCTTCTGTTCGCAGCCTGCATCGCCGGCACCGTCACCGCCGCCCATGCCGGAACCCCGAGAGAACGCACCGTGGCCGCGATCGAGGCCGCCGGCTGCACAGTCGACGGCTCGAACGTCAACGAGGTTCTCGACGGCCTCGGGCTGAGCGACGAGGCGTTCCGGGTGATCGGCGAAGAGCTTGTCGCCGAGGGCTTGGCGGATGTGTCGCAAATGGGGGTGTTCCGGCTGACCACGCCCGGATGCACGGCGGCCGCCGGCACGCAGACGGAGCGCACGGTTGCCGCGATCGAGGCTGCCGGCTGTATCGTCGACCGTTCGAACATCAACGAGATTCTCGACGGTCTCGGGTTGAGCGACGATGACTTCCGCGCCATCGGCGAGGCCCTGATGTCCGAGGGTCGGGCAGAACTGACCGATGCCGGCGCGTTCCGGCTGACCACCCCGAAATGTAGCTGACGAGGACACCCCATGAGATCGCTTTCAACACGGATCCTGCCACTTGCGGCGCTTGCCCTGCCGGCGCTCGCCGTCCCGGCCCTCGCGTGGGAGGTCGAGGAGATCGGCACCATCACCGCCACCTTCGCCGACGAGACCTTCGAACGGCCGACGGTCATCGTGACGGATGGCGACCAGGTGTCCCCCACGGCCTTCATGATCCTGACCATCGGCAACTTCGCGTCCTTCAGCCTGATGACGGGGGACGGCAATTTCGTGGTCGAGGCCGATTTCATGACCCATGCGCCGGGACCGGACACGGACCCGGTATCGACCAATGTGACCTACGCCCCCGAGGGGTGGACGCAGTTCTGGCTGTCCGAAGGCGCGCCGGAGCCCATGGAGGTGACGTTCACGACCCTGGCCATCGACGGCGACAAAGGCCATGCCGCCGGCACGTTCCGCGGGGTTCTGTGCTTCGCCGACGGCCTTGGCGCCGAGGCCGACCCTGACAACTGCCGCCCGATCGAGGGCGCGTTCGACTCGCCGTTCTTCATCGAAAGATGACACCAGCGAACGGCAAAAAAGGTAATACAAGATGAAACGCATGCTGTTGACGATGGGTCTTGCCCTTGCAACTCAGGCTCTTGCCGAGGAACCCGCGGTTTGCGGCACCTCCAGTGCATCCGACTGGGCGCAGATACAGGAGGTCTTCACCGGCGAATGGCTGATCGAACATCAGGCCGGTTATGCCCTGTTCAACGGCATGGTCCTGCCCTTTCCCGGGGATGGCGAGGTCGAGACGATCACGATCTTCCAGCTGGGCGACACGCTGCAAGCCACCCATCCCGAAGCGCAGGCACCGCTCGTGCTGCGTCTGGCCGACGAGCCGCGCTGGACTGTGGAGATCGACAACCCCGAAATACCCGAGCCGTTGCTGTCCCCCGAGGACGTGGCGCTGGTCGCGGGGTGTTCCCAACTCGAATTGCCACGGCTGATCGGCACGTCGACTGCCGTCGTCGACGAGGTGGCGATGGAGTTCACCTACCGGATGATGGCGGTGGACTGGTCGACGCTCTACGGGATCATGCAGATCGACTCGGTCGTGAACGGCACGCCGGTCGAGGCGCGCCGCACCGTCTGGATGCGCCTCGCTGGGCGTTGATCGGGAAAGCCGACTTCACTCTTTGACCGTCCAAGCCAGTCAAAGGTTCAAGATCATTGCCCACCCCCCCCCGCGAAAACACCCTCGCCGCGCTGCATGCGCGGCTCTCAGCGCTGCCTGCCACCGCCCTGCGCGTCGAAGTTCTGCCCGAGCGCGTGCCTGCCGCTGGCCTCCTGATTCTGCGCGATGGCGAACCGGGGGAGCCCGAGTTGACGTTGTCGCCTCTGCGCTACCACTACCAGCACCGAGCCGAGATCGAGGCGGTCGTGCAGGGCGCCGCGCGCGACACCGCCTTCGACACGCTCTGCGCCACCATCGGCGCCGCGATTGCCGCCGACCGCACGTTGGGCGGTCTCTGCGACTGGGTCGAGGCGGAGGCGCCGCGCGCGGTTGACCTGCCCGTCGAGGGGGCCGCCAGTCTGAAGGCAGCGGTGATCCCGGTGGTTCTCCACTATTCCACGGCCGACCCGCTCGGCTGCCCGCCGATCTCGATGCCGGGATCCGCGAGGCGTTCCGGCTCTTCCGCACCGACCTCGCCATCTATGAGGCCGAGGTCCTGCGCGCCGTGAAGGTGCCGCTGGAACCCCACAACTTCGCTGCGCTGGTGTCCTTCCACTACAACACCGGCGGCATCGCCAAGGCCGCGCTGACGCGGCACCTGAACGCGGGGAACCGCGCGGCGGCCGCGGCGGCGTTCATGGGCTGGCTCAAGCCCGCCGCCATCCGGTCCCGCCGCGAGGCTGAGCGCGATCTGTTCCGCGATGGCCGTTCGGCCAAGGTGCCGGTGATCGGCTGCGCCTCCTGCCAGAGCCGGTGTGCCTGCGCGGCGCGCTTTTTCTCGTCCTCGCGCTGTTCCGCGTTGCGCCGGGCGATGGTCGCCGGGTCCGGGGGCAGATAGCTGCCCGGGGCGATGCCCGCCGCCGCCAGAATGTCGCGAAACGCGCAGCCGTATTTCTTGCAATTCAGCAAGAGCCGCCCGCCCTCGCCATCGGCCAGGGTCAGGGCGTTCTGCCCTTTGCGGCGTTCAGTTTGGCACACGGGGCAAGGTGCCACCCCGTAGCCACGATACCACTTGCCGCGCAGGTCGCGGGTCAGGCGTTCTGTATCCGCCATCAGAACGCCTCTCCCAGCTGACATCGGCCCGGATCAGCGATGCATCGATATGCACGACCTCGCCCTTGGCGCCGCGCCGGTCTTCGGGCCGGCCCCGGCCTTCTACGAGATGCTCTCGACCGGGTTGATCGGCGGCGGCGGCAATTTCTATGACGCGGTGATCGACTTCTCGATCGCCGAGCTGGTGCCGCACGTGGTCGTGGTTCCGGGCGGGTTCATCAACGGCATGTTCTACATCGCCATGAACGAGGCCAAGTGGAACGCCCTGTCCGAAGAGGACCGCGCCGCCATCGAAAGCCTGTCTGGCCGCGTCTTCTCGGAGACCGCGGGCCGGGCGATGGATGCGCGCAATGCGGTGGCCCTCGACAAGCTGACCGCGCAGGGGCTGCAGATCCACGAGCCCGATCAGGCGTTCCTCGACGCGCTTCAGGCCAGGCTTGAGCCGATCCGCGAGAAGGTGCTCGCCGGGGCCGAGGGGCATGGCGTGGACGCCCGCGCGGCCTATGACGCGCTGCGCGAGAAGGCCGACAGGAGTGCCACGAACTGAGGCCGATGGCGCATCTTGAGCGCGCGCTCGGCTGGATCCTGGCGATTGCCCTGACGGCGTCGATGACCGTCGTGGTCATCGATGTCGTCGGGCGCTACCTGTTCCTGTCGCCGCTCAAGGGCGCCGACGACCTCAATTCGATCCTGATCGGGATAATGGTCTTCGCCGGCCTGCCGCTGGTTACCGCGCGCGAGGATCACATCCGGGTCGACCTGCTGACCGCGCTGATGCCCCCGCCGCTGCACCGGATCTTCGCGCTGGTCGGCGCCGGGGTGCTGGCGGTGATGGCGGTCAAGCTCTGGACCACCGCGGCGATCTTCGCCGGTTTTAATGACCGCACGCCGATGCTGCGCCTGCCCATCGCGCCCTTCGCCTATGCCATGGCGGTGCTCGCGGTGATCTCGGCCGCGTTGCAACTGGCGCTGGCGCTGCGGCCCTCGTCTCTGGCGCCGGGGCGTCGCTGAATGCTGCTCGGACTGCTGGGCATCGCCGCGGCGCTGACGCTGATGTTCCTCGGCCTGCCGGTCGGCTATGCGCTGGCGGTGGTCGGCCTTCTGGGCTTCGCCGCGGTGGTCGGCTTGCAGCCGGCGCTCGCGGTCTTCGGGCAGGTGACCTTCGACACCGTTTCGAACGGCGCGCTGGTGGTGTTGCCGCTGTTCCTGCTGATGGGCAACCTGGTGGGCGCCTCGGGCATGGCGGCCGATCTCTCTCGATCCGCTCCTTGGCGATGCCGCGCTCCGACAGAGCCGCCTCGGCCGCCAGCCGGGCCAGTTCAAAGGAATGGACTTGGGCCAGCGCGCCGTGCCATTTGCAGAACGGTGTCGTCCAGTAGCCGCGATAGGGAATGTGCGATGTCATGGCGCCCTCTGATTGCGGGGCATTGTCCCGATCTGCCGGGGCGGTGCCAAAGAGCTTTCCCAGCCAACCCGATAACCGCCGATCATGGCAAGCGCGATGGCGAAGCGGGCAAGATGCGCTTGCGTGTCTTGCGGCGCTTTGGTTGCGCGGGCGCTGTCGGGTCTGCCGACCGCTCCCCGGCCGGCGGGCAGGGCTAGCGGCTGTCCGGCGCGGCGCGGGCCTGTGCCAGCCTGGTGATGGCGTGGTTGATCGTCAGCGCCGCCAGCAGCACCGGGAGCAGACCGAAGGCGGCCCAGAGCGCCAGAAAGATCCATGCGAGGTTCACTCCCAGCATGACCAGGGCGGCCACCGTGTAGTCGGGCGCGCGGGCCAGCCGGTGCTCGCTCATCGCACTTCTCCGTCGCAAAGCTGACCCGATTATAGCGCCGGCGCCGGAAATGTCAGCCGGCCGCGTGCGCCTCTGCCGCTCAGCCGCGCGCCCGGTTCAGCGCCACTGGCAGGGCCGCGGCGAAGGCATCGAGATCGGCCGGCGTGCCGCAGCTGACCCGGATGCAGCGGTCCTGCGGCGCCGCAAAGGGCATGCGCACGAAGATGCCCTGCGCGACCAGCCCCGCCAGAACAGCCCGGGCCAGGTCGCCGCCCTCGCCGCAATCGATGGCGACGAAATTGGTCGCCGAGGGCAGGGGCGTCAGCCCGTTCTCGCGGGCGATGGCGGAGATGCGCTCGCGCGCCGCTACGATCTCGCCCTTCACATGGGCCAGCCAGCCGGGATCGGCCAGCGCCGCCAGGGCGCCGTCCTGGGCGATGCGGCCCATCCCGAAATGGTTGCGCACCTTGTCGAAGGCGCGGATCAGCCCCGGCGCGCCGAGGCCATAGCCGACCCGCGCCCCAGCCATGCCATGAACCTTCGAGAAGGTCCGCATCCGGATCAGCCGCGGATCGTCCGCCGCGGTCGGCGTCGCGGTGCCCTCGGGGGCGCATTCCACATAGGCCTCGTCCAGCACCAGAAGGCAGCTCTCGGGCAGCGCGTCCATCGCCGCCAGCAGATCGGCGCCGCGGTGCCAGCTGCCCATCGGATTGTCGGGATTGGCCAGGTAGACCAGCTTGGCGCCGGTCTCGGCCGCCTTGGCGAAGAGTGCCTCCGGGTTCTCGCGGTCGTCAAGGTAGGGCACCTTGTGCAGCACGCCGCCGAAGCCGGCGACATGGTAGTTGAAGGTCGGATAGGCCCCGTCCGAGGTCACCACCGCATCGCCAGGGCCCACCAGCAGCCGCACGAGGTAGCCCAGCAGCCCGTCGATCCCCTCGCCGACGACAATGTTCCCGGGCGCCACCCCGTGATGCGCCGCCAGTGCCGAGCGCAACTCGTGGTTCTCGGGATCGCCGTACATCCAGACCTCGCGCGCCGCCGCCTGCATCGCCGCCACGGCGCGCGGCGAGGGGCCGAAGACGCTCTCGTTGGCCCCGAGGCGCGCGATGAAGGGTGCGCCGCGGCGGCGCTCCTGGGTTTCGGGGCCGACGAAGGGCACGGTGGCGGGCAGGGACAGGGCCAGCGGGGTATAGCGCGGATCACTCATGTCCGCAGATAACCGCAGCGACAGGGCGGCGGCAAGCCTCGCTCATCCCTCGCGCGGACCGCTCGGCCGGGTCAGCACGTAGGTCGCGGCGGCGCCGAGGCAGAGGGCCTGGATCAGCAGCACCACCGGCTTGAACCCGGCCAGCACGCTGGCGGCGAAGGCCAGCGCCATCATCGCGCAGGCCAGCGCCTTGACCGGGCGGGCAATGGCACCGTTGGCCTCCCAGTCGGCGATCGCCGGCCCGAAGAGGTCATGGCTGACCAGCCAGTGCCGCAGCCGGGGCGAGCCCTTGCCGAAGGCGAAGGCGGCAACCAGCACGAAGGGCGTTGTCGGCAGCACCGGAAGGAAGGCGCCGATAACCCCGAGCGCCAGCGCGACCATGCCGGCCGCCGTCCAGAGCAGCCGGAGCCCCGCGGATCCGGTCCGGTCAGGCACCGGCGCCGGGGCGCGGGGCGGCAGGGGGGTGCTGTCGTCGCGGGGCATGGCCTCTCCGTTCCGCCCGGCGGCTCGGGCGCCGGCCGGGACCGTCCGGTTCTAGAGCCGGTGAGGCGCCTTGTAAACGTCACCTGAAAGCGCGCGAACGGCCACCGCTCGGGTCGGCCGCCATCGCCATGACCTCGCGCCGATCGGGCCGGGCCGTTCCTGGCCGCGATCCGCACGGGCCCGATCTGCCGCCACGTCCTGCTGGCGGGGCGACAGGCTTTCGATGCAGGATCGGGGCATCAGGCAACACGGAGAGGCATCGCATGACGCGGGTAAAGGTCGACCACCAGGATCACATCGCACGGGTCACGCTGACCCGCGGCGACAAGATGAACGCGCTGGATGATGCGATGATCGAGGCCATCGTCGCGGCGGGCCACGCGGTCGCCGCCTCGGACGCCCGCGCGGTGGTGCTGTGCGGCGAAGGCAAGAGCTTCTGCGCCGGGCTGGACGTGGCGAGCTTCGCGAAGCTGGCGCAGGTCGATCCCGCCGAGTTGCTGATGCCGCGCAGCCATGGCGACGCCAACGCGCTGCAAGAGCTTGCGATGGTCTGGCGCCGGGTGCCGGTGCCGGTGATCGCGGCGCTGCAGGGCGCGGTCTATGGCGGCGGGCTGCAACTGGCGCTGGGGGCCGATATCCGCATCGCGGGGCCGGACGCCACGCTGTCGGTGATGGAGATGAAATGGGGCCTGGTGCCCGATCTCGGCGGCATGGCACTGCTGCCGCGGCTGGTGCGCTCGGACGTGCTGCGCCAGATGATCTATACCGCGCGGCCCATCGACGCCGCCCGGGCCGAGGCCTGGGGGTTGGTCACGTCCCTTGCCGACGATCCGCTGGCCGCCGCCCTCGAGCTGGCTGCCCAGATCGCCGGCCAGAGCCCGTCGGCGATCCGCGCCGCCAAGCGCCTGATCGAGGTGGCCGAGCGCGAGGATCGCGCAACCGTGCTGCTGGCGGAATCGCGCGAGCAATGCGGGCTGATCGGAAAGCCGGACCAGATGGAAGTGATCGCGGCGCGCATGCAGGGCCGCGCGCCGAAGTTCGGGTAGAGCGGTTTGGCGCGCTGCCGGGCGTGAATGCGATCACCTCCGGGCCGGGCGCAAACCTTCGCGCAGGGTGCGCCACTTCGGAATCGATTTATCCCGGGGTGCAGCCTCGGATCGCGCCCGACACGCCCCGCCCGCGCGGAACGCGCGCCTTCGGCGCGACGCGGCCGCGACTTCATCGCCCCCACCCTCGTGTCGGGTGCGATCCTCTGTTCAGGGACTGGCGGTTTCGCCATTTCGGTTGAGCGTGGCGGGCGAAGCGGTTCCGTGGCGACGCGCCTTTCTCCGGCGCCGGTCAGGCCGGCTGGACCGCCTCGGGCCGGGCGGCGTCGAAGGCCGGGTGCGCGGCGCAGGCCGTCTCGACCGCGACAATGCGCGGCAGATCAGAGAAATCGACCTGCCAGCGCCGGGCGTTGTAGAGCTGCGGGATCAGGCAGATATCGGCCAGTCCCGGCGCGTCCCCGCAGCAGAAGCGCGCCGGTGCGAACCCGTCCAGCAACGCCTCGAAGGCGACGAGGCCGGGGCGGATGAAATGCTGCATCCAGGCCTCGCGCACCCCCTCGCGGCCCCCGGCCAGGTCCACCGCGTGCGAGGCGACCGAGAGGTTGCAGACCGGGTGCACGTCCACCGCGAGGCTCTGGGCCAGCGCCCGCACCCGCGCCCGCGACCCGGGTTCGCCGGGCAGCAGGCCCAGGGCGCGGGTCTCGTTCAGATAATCGAGGATCGCCAGAGACTGGGTGAGGCGCAGCCCGTCGATCTCGAGCACCGGCACCAGGCCCTGCGGGTTGCGGGCCAGATGTTCGGGCGCCTTGTGGTCGCGCGCCACCAGATCGACCGGCACCGCCAGATAGGCGATGCCCGCCAGGTTCAGGGCGATCCGCAGCCGGTAGCTGGCCGAGGACCGCCAGTAATCGTAAAGGACGGTCTCACTCATCGCGGTAGGATCGGGCCGTATCCAGCAGGTCGCGCAGCACCGCGAGATCGGCGATCCGGTTGGCCATCAGCAGCACCAGCCGCGCGTTCAGCGCCTGGCTTTCGGCATCGTCCAGCCCGTGATGGGCGTCCATCAGCGCGTTGTAGAAAGCATCCTGGTCGGGGCTGAGACGGTCCGGATAGATGGTTCTCATGCGTCGTCCTCCTGCATGGTGCATGCCGCGCGGTCCCTGGCGGCCGCGACCGCGCTGGCATCGGGCCGGTCGAACACCGCGCAGACATGGCCGTCCGGGCGGAAGAGATAGGCCTTGCCGGTCCCGTAGCGGCGGACCGCGTGGTTGTTCGTGGCGACAAAGCACGGATAGTCGGCGCGCTGGTTGACGCCGATCCGGCGCACGCCCTCGACCTCGGGCAGCAGCAGATCGCCGAAGCCGACCAGGGTGAAGTCGCCCTGCACCTCTTCCAGCAGCCAGCTATCGCCGTCGTCGCCCGAGAGCGGCGCATCGACCAGCGCCGAGCCGGGCGGAACCTGGGCATAGCCCGGCGTCTGCAGCGCCATCCCCTCCAGCGAGCAGGGCAGCGACAGCCGCCCCGAATTGACCAGCTTCTGGGCGAAGGGCTGGTCATGGGCCAGGCGCAGCGTCTCGGCCCGGAACAGCGCCTCGAGCGGCGTCTTCGGGGTCATGAAATTGGTCGAGCGTGACGAGTTGAGGATGTTCTCGGCGGCGCCATGGCTGCGCTCTTCCTGGTAGGTCTCGATCAGCGCCGGATCGGATGTGCCGGCCAGCACCGCCGCCAGCTTCCAGCCGAGGTTGTCAACGTCCTGGATGCCGCCATTGCCGCCGCGCGCGCCGAACGGGCTGACCACATGGGCGCTGTCGCCGGCAAAGATCACCCGCCCGTGCACGAAGCGGTCCAGCTTCATGCAGCGGAACTTGTAGACGCTCATCCAGTCGAGCCGGAACGGCTTGTCGCCGACGATCGCCTTGATGCGCGGGATCACCTTCGCTTCGGTCGCCTCGGCCTTGGCGTCGGCGCCCAGGTCGAGCTGCAGGTCGATGCGATAGACATGATCGGGCTGCATGTGCAGCAGCGCCGACTTGCCGGGATGGAAGGGCGGATCGAACCAGAACCAGCGCTCGGAGAGATCCGCGTCGCCGAATGGGCTGTCCGCCATCTCGATATCGGCGATCAGGAACTGCTCCTCGAAGGTCTGGCCGGTGAAGGCCAGCCCCATGCGCTCGCGGGTGGGCGATCCGGCCCCGTCGCAGGCGATCAGGTACTCGGCCTCGAGGGCGTAATCGCCCTCGGGCGTTGCGACGGTCAGCGCCACGTGATCGCCCCGGTCCTCGTGGCCGGTCACCTCGTTCCTGAACCGCAGGTCGATCAGATCGGGGAAGTCGCGGGCGCGCTCGATCAGGTACTCCTCGACGTAGTATTGCTGCAGGTTGATGAAGGCGGGGTACTTGTGCCCCTCCTCGGGCAAGAGGTCGAAGCTGTAGACCTCCTCGGCACCGTGGAAGTTGCGCCCGACCTTCCAGGTCACGCCCTTCTCCAGCATCCGCTCGCCGACACCGAGCCGGTCGAGGATCTCGAGGGTGCGTTTCGACCAGCAGATCGCGCGGCTGCCGACCGAAACCACGTCGTTGTCGTCGAGAACCACCGAGGCGACGCCGTGCAGCGCCAGGTCGATGGCCATGGCCAGGCCGATCGGACCGGCGCCGACGATCGCCACCTTGTGCCGCGGCTCGGGCGCGGTCAGGCCGGGCGGCGCGACGAAGGGAAAGGGCTTGTAGTCGTAGGGCATCGGTTTCCTCCTTGGGGGCGGTTCCGCTCCGCCGCAGAGTGCCCGCAAACGGCGCCGCCCGTCTTGACCTCGATCAGATTGCGCCGAAACGGCGCATGGGGGCCTATCCCTGCAGCGCGTCCCACATCTCCAGATCGCGCTGCGCGGTCCAGATCCGGGGCGTGTCGATGCCGCGCGCCTCGTCATAGGCGCGGGCGACGTTGAAGGGCAGGCAATGCTCGTAGATCGCGTAGTCGGCGAATTTCGGATCGCACTCCGTGCGCACCGCGTCCCAGGCCTCTTTCAAAGTGCCGCCCCGCGCCGCCACCCGCGCCGCCGGGCGATAGGTCGAGGCGACGAAATCGCGGGTGTTCGCGATGGCGGTATCGACCATCTCGCGCCCGACCAGCGCATCGCCGCGCCCCGGCGCGATGGCATCGACGCCGAACCAGCGGATCGCGTCCAGCGTGTCGCCCCAGTCGGCGAAATGCCCGTCGCCGCAATAGCAGGCCGAGTGGTATTCGACAATGTCGCCGGTGAACATCACGTTCTCGTCCGGCACGTGGATGACGATGTCGCCGGCAGTATGGGCGCGGCCCAGGTGCATCAGGTCGACCCGGCGGTCGCCCAGATAGACGGTCATCGTGTCGTTGAAGGTCGTGGTCGGCCAGGTCAGGCCGGGGATGCTCTCATGGCCCTCGAAGAGACGCGGAAAGCGCTGGAACTCGCTGTCCCAGTCCTCCTGCCCGCGCTCGACCACCATGGCGCGGGCCATGTCCGACATGATCACCTGCTGGGCGTTGAAGGCGCTGGCGCCCAGAACCCGGACCGCGTGGTAATGGGTCAGGGCGACATGGGTGATCGGCTTGTCGGTGACCTCGCGGATGCAGTCGATCACCTTCTGCGCGAGACGCGGCGTGGCCTGCGCCTCGATGACCATCACGCTCTCGTCGCCGATGATCACCCCCGAATTGGGATCGCCCTCGGCGGTGAAGGCCCAGAGCCCCTTGCCGACCTCGGTGAAACTGATTGTCTTCTCGCTCATGTCGCCCTGCGAGGCGAATTTCCTGGCCATGTCGTGTTCCTTCCGGCGGTGGGCCGGGCGGCAGCGTCCTGTGCCTCCGGCGGGAGTATTTCAGCAAAGATGAAGCCGCAGGCTCATCGCTTGTAGGGGTCTTTCAGGGCCGGCAGCACCTGGCCGGCGCAGGGGCCGAAGCCGACGATATAGCCGTCGCCCCGCGCCGCGCCGTGCAGGGTCAGCGTGTCGCCGTCCTCGAGGAAGCTGCGGGTCTCGCCGCTGTCCAGGGTGATCGGCTCCTTGCCGCCCCAGCTGAGTTCCAAGAGCGCGCCGCGTTCCGGCTTGGTCGGCCCCGAGATGGTGCCCGAGCCCAGAAGGTCGCCCACATTCATCGGGCAGCCCGAGGTGGTGTGATGGGCGAGCTGCTGCGCCGAGGAATAATACATCTCGCGGTAGTTGGTGCGCGAGATGACGCTGGCCGGCTTGCCCTCGGGGGCGAGGGTGACGGCAAGCTCGATGTCGTAGAGCATCGGGCCGCAATCCTTCAGGTGGTCGAGCAGCTCGACCTCGCGCGGCGGCGTGTCCACGCGGAACGGCTCGAGCGCCGCCTTGGTGACGATCCAGGGGCTGATCGTGGTCGCCGTCGCCTTGGCCTGGAACGGGCCCAGCGGCTGGTATTCCCAGGCCTGGATGTCGCGCGCCGACCAGTCGTTGAGCAGCACGTAGCCGAAGATGTTGGCATCGGCCTCCGCCACGGTGATCGGCCCGTCGCTGGCGATCCCGACGATGGCGCCCATCTCCAGCTCCAGGTCGAACCGGCGGCTGGGCAGGAAGGCGGGTCGGTCGTGGTCGGGCGATTTCAGCTGCCCCCAGGGGCGGCGGATGCCGGTGCCCGAGACCACCACCGAGGAGGCGCGCCCGTTATAGCCGATCGGCATGTGCAGCCAGTTGGGCGGCAGGGCGTTCTCGGCCCCGCGGAACATGGTGCCGACATTGGTGGCGTGGTTCCGGCCGGCGTAGAAATCGGTGTATTCGCTGACCATGAAGGGCATGTGCAGCGTCGCCTCCGCCATCGGCACCAGCAGCGGCTCGACCGCAGCCTGCTCGGGCGCGCCGTCGGCGAGCAGCTCGGTCAGCCGCGCCCGAAGCGCCGCCCAGACCGCCGGGCCCTCCTCCATCAGGTCGTTCCAGAACGGCAGCTCGAAGAGCGCGGCATCGCTCACGTCGATGAGGCCGGCCGCTTCCGCCGCCCGGCAGTCGAGGATCCTGTCGCCGATCGCCACGCCGCAGCGCGGGTCGTCCTCGCCGGCGTCAGAGAACACCCCGTAAGGCAGGTTGTTGAGCGGAAAGGCGCAGTCGGGGCTGTTGGCCGTGGCCAACCAGCTCTGTTTCAAAGGCAAACGTTCATTCTCCCTGTGACGACCCGCGGCGGGCCGGGACTTCCTCGTGCCGAACACGCTCCGGGGCGACCCGGCCGCCCGGACAGGAGGGGGCGGCGCCCCCTCGCTCGCTCCTTACGTCTACTTCTTGCCGGGGGTTCCGTCGAACTTCTTTTCGATGTCCTTCCAGCAGTCGATGTAGTCGTCCTGCAGCGGCGCCTCGGTCGCGGCGAAGGCGGTCAGGTGCTGCGGGAAGCGCGTCTCGAACATGAAGGACATGGTGTTGTCCAGCTTCTCGGGCTTCAGATCGGCGTTCGACGCCTTCTCGAAGGCCTCCTTGTCGGGCCCGTGGGGCAGCATCATGTTGTGGAGCGACATGCCGCCCGGCACGAACCCTTGCGGTTTGGCATCGTACTGGCCGTAGATGTTGCCCATCAGCTCGGACATGATGTTCTTGTGGTACCAGGGCGGGCGGAAGGTGTTCTCCATCACCATCCAGCGCTCGCGGAAGAGCGCGAAATCGATGTTCGCGGTGCCCGGGCTGCCCGAGGGCGCGGTCAGCACGGTGAAGATCGACGGGTCCGGATGATCGAAAAGGATCGCCCCGACCGGGCAATAATCGCGCAGGTCGTACTTGCAGGGCGCGTAATTGCCGTGCCAGGCCACCACGTCGAGCGGGCTGTGACCGATCCGGGTCTCGTGGAACTGCCCGCACCACTTGATCACCACCGAGGAGGGCGCCTCGCGGTCCTCGAAGGCGGCCACCGGGGTCTTGAAATCGCGCCGGTTGGCCATGCAGTTGGCGCCGATCGGGCCGCGCCCGGGCAGCTCGTATTTCTGGCCGTAATTCTCGCAGACGAAGCCGCGCGCCGGCCCTTTCAGGACCTCGACGCGGTAGACGAGGCCGCGCGGGATTATGGCGATCTCCTTGGGCTCCAGGTCGATGATCCCCAGCTCGGTGGCAAAGCGCAGACGGCCCTCCTGCGGCACCACCAGCAACTCGCTGTCGGCGGAAAAGAAGTACTGGTCCCGCATCGAGGCGGTGACCAGGTAGATGTGGCTGGCCATGCCGACCTGGGTGTTGACGTCGCCGGCGGTGGTCATCGTGCGCATGCCGGTCAACCAGGTCAGCTCGGCGCCGGTATGGGGCAGCGGGTCCCAGCGATACTGGCCGAGGCTGATCACGTCCGGATCGATGTTCGGCGCCGATTTCCAGTAGGGCAGGTCGATCTTCTGATAGCGGTGCGAGTGCTTGACCGACGGTCGGATGCGGTAGCACCAGGTGCGCTCGGGCACCGACACGGTGAAGGCGGTGCCCGAAAGCTGCTCGCCGTAGAGGCCGTAGTTGCATTTCTGCGGGCTGTTCATCCCCTGCGGCAATGCCCCGGGCAGCGCCTCGGTCTCGAAGTCGTTGCCAAAGCCCGGCATGTAGCCCTCGGTCGTGCCCATCGGGGTGGCGGCCTGCACCATCTTGTGCGGATCGGCGGGACGATTCATCGCGGTCTCCTCGGTGTTGATGGCCGAGGCGTACTGGTTGATTTTGTAACTAACAACCGCCAGATTGCCCCTGTGATCAAAAAAGATGACTTCGACCTGCAGGAATTCCTGCCCTACCTGCTGAACCAGGCCGCCGAGGCGTCGTCGCTGGAGTTCCAGCGCGCCTACAAGCAGCGCTACGGGATGCTGCGCACCGAGTGGCGGGTGCTGTTTCACCTCGGCATGCACGGCCGGATGACGGCCCGCGAGATCGGCCTGCGCGCCCGGGTTCACAAGACCAAGATCAGCCGCGCGGTGCAGAAACTGGCCGACCGGCGATTCCTGACCCGGACGCGAGACGCGGCGGACCGGCGCTCGGATCAGCTGGAGCTGACCGCCGCGGGGCTGGCCGCCTATCGCGACCTGCGCGAGGTGGCGCGCGAGCATGACGCGGCGATGGTGCGGGCCTTCTCCGACGCCGATGCGGCGCGGCTGCGCGCAATGTTGAAACGGCTGGCCGGGATGGGATGATCTAGCCCGGGCATTGACCCGGGGCCGGTCACGACGACGGAAGGAGGTGCGATGCTGGCCTTTCTGCGCATGATGGTGCTGCTGCTGGCGGTGCTCAGCGTGATCTATGTCGCGCTCTCGCTCTATTCGCGCCGGGTGCGCCGCGGCAAGCTCGAGGCGCATTGGGACCGCAAGGGGATGACCGGCGACCGCGACGCCTTCATCCGGCGGGGGCTGAAAACCTATGACGCCTCGTTCCGGCGCAAGCTGATCCTCGGCGTCTACATCGTGCCGCTGGTCACCATCGCGGTGCTGGTCTATGTGACGAACTACTGGTGAGGAGGGCGCGATGTTCTATGTCAAATGGGCGATCCTGATCCTGTTCTGGGGCACGGTCGCGGCGGTTCTGCACTACACTCTGCCGCATCACGACATCGTCCGGATCGTCAATACCGAGGTGCGGCGCGTCGATTTCGGCGACAACTCGATCTTCTGGGCGCAGCATGACAGCGGCCAGGAGGGCAGCACCACGACCGGGCGCGACGTGCGCTTCATCGAGGCCTTCCGCGCCAACGGCAAGCCCATCGTCTATCGCAACGAGGATACCGGCTGGGGCTGGCCGCCCTATTTCAAGCTCGACAGCTCGAACCTGCAGGCCGAGGCCCGGGACCTGATCTCGACCAAGGAGGACCCGACATGGGTGGCGATGCGCGCCTATGGCTGGCGCAGCGAGTTCATGTCGATCTTTCCCAACGCGGTCAGCGTCAGGCCGGTCAGCGGCCCGGATTACCGGGTGATCAACTGGTTCAACATCGTCTTCCTGACCCTCTTCGTCGCCATCATCTGGGCGATCTGGTCGCGCTGGCGCCGGTTCCGGCGCAACCGGCTCGACCCGGTCTTCGACGAGTGGGGCGACAGCCTCGAGGAGGCGGGCGACCGGATGGCTGCAAGTGGCGGCCGGTTCCGCCGCTGGCTGGATGGCTGGCGCCGGTAACCGCGCGACGCTCCTGAGGGCTCAGTCGGCGAAGAGCGGGCCGGCCTGGACGATCCTGAGCGCCTGCGCCGGTGCAATCCCGAGGAAGGCGCCGAGTTTCCTGGCCTGGACCGGGGCCGGGTCGCTTTCGTGCAGGCTCTGGTAGCCCGCGAACCCGGCATCGCGGATGCGGTCGGTCTCGAGGGCAATGTCGTTGCGCATCGCCGGCAGCAGACGATCCAGCGCCGCGCCGCCGGTGCGCTCGCCGGCCAGCCCGACCCGGCGCGCATGGCCGACGAGGTCCGCGTCGGTGAACCGGCATTCCAGGTCCAGCATCCGCGTCTCGCAGCGGTCCGAGGCGAAATCGTGCAGCAGATCGAGACTGGCGGGATCGACGCAGATCACCATGCGCTGGAACCCGAAGACCTCGTAGAGCATCCGCATCAGCGCCCGGCGGTGGCGGTTGCGCTTGTCCAGCGTGCTCTGGATGCCGCCCAGTTCCGGCAGCGCGCAGTCCTCCTCGTTGAACAGGTAGTCCATCGCGGTGAGATCGGTGGCCTCGCGGATGCGCTGCGCCAGGCGCTTGGCGACGTGCCATTTCTTGCAGATCAGGATCATCAGCGTGCGCTCGCGCCCCAGGGTGCTCTGGGTTTCCCAGAACCGGCGCGCATAGCTGCGCCCGATCCGGCCGCGGCCGGTGAGGAAGGCATGCAGGTTACGGCCCTCGTCCGAGATCTCGAACTGCACGCCGCGCGCCGCGTAAAGATCGCCGAGCCGGGCCTTGAGCGCCTGCGCCTCGGGGCTGATCTTGCGCGCGAAGAGGAAATCCTGGCCCAGCAGCAGGTCGTAGTGATCGTTGTAGAAGGTCACCGGCATCCCGTAGTCGGTGAACATCAGGAAGGTCGGGGTGCGGCAGCGGATCTCGCGCTCGGGCACCAGGTGGCGCACGAGGGTCTGGAAGAACGTCTCGTCCGGGATCCAGGTGGTGCGGAAGAAGCGCATCACGTCGCGGCGCGTGCGGGTGAAGGCAAGGACTGCTTCGATGGTGCGACGCCGCAGGCACCACCACTGGCTGCCGATCTGGATCTGCAGGTCGGCGGGGATCGCGCGGGTCATCCCCAGCGCCTTCTGCAACCCGAGCGAGGCGTAGAACAGGCGCTTGTTGCGGCGTTCATTGAAGAGGTGCCGATAGGTCAGCCGCTCGTCCTTCATCCCGGTCTTGATCCAGTCGCAGGTGAAGAAATCGAAGCTCTCGATCAGGTCGGCATCGGTCTCGTCGAGAAAGCGGTGGATGTATTCGGCCGACTTGATCGGCATGCAATCGCCCGACAACATGTAGACATGTGTGGCGCGCGGAAACGCCTCCAGCGCGGTCTCGACCGCGTTCAGCGTGGCCTGCACCAGCGACCATTCGCCCCAGCCGCAGCGCACCCGCCGGGCGGCGAAGGCAACGTCGGGATTGCCGGCGAGGGCAGTGCGAATGCGGGCGTAATCCTCGGGCCGTGCGCGGGCGTCAAAATGGATCGCCATGCAGTCGCCGGCGGCCGTCATCCGCTTGGCCTGCCGGATCACCGCCTCCGGATCCTTGTGGCACAGCAGGATATACGCGATTTTCGCCATTTTTCCTTGGGGATGCGCCGTTTGGGTGACCCGATCTTTACCGTGATAAAGATGAATGCAGATTGAATAAACCGGCTTGATTTGGTCTGTTGCGCGAAAACACGACGCGCGCGCGCTTGCCGGGCGCGCAGACGAGAGGGGCAGCGCATGGGGTTTCCGGGCATCTGGATGACCGAATCGGAGAGCATGGTCTACCGGGTGGTGCCGAAATGCGCCTGCTCGACCATCGGCCAGATCATGTATTTCTCCGATCACGGCCGCTTCTACGACGGCGACATCCACGATGCCGAGGAGGGCCTGCACAAATGGGCCTTCGAGGCCAGCCAGGGGCCGATCACCCGCAACGTGCAGAGCCACGGCTCCTACGCCTTCACGGCGGTGCGCAATCCCTACAGCCGCATCCTGTCGTCGTTCTTCGACAAGATCTGNNTCTGCGGCATCCAGCGCAACGGCAAACGCTATCGCGGCAACCTGGTGCCGACGCTGGCCTTCACCTACGGGATCGAGGTCGGCGGCGAGGATGGCCGGGCCGAGTTCGACCAGATCCGCGCCTTCCGCCGGTTTCTTCTCTTCGCCCGCGACACCATCCGCTGGCGCCGCCCGATGGAGCCCGACATCCACTGGTCGGCGATGTCGGGCCATGTCGGCACCTTCATCGCCAATGGCGGCCGATACGACCGGATCATCTGGACCGAGGACTTCGACGCGGGCATGGCCGCGGTGCTGGCCGCGGTCGAGACGCCGCACCAGGTCGACCTGGCGGCGATCCCGCGCTTCAACGAATCCGAAGGGCACGGGCCCCGGCGCGTGCATGCCGTGGAAGACTATTTCGACGATCTGTCGATGCATCTGGTCTACGAGATCTACAAGCGCGATTTCGAGCTTTTCCGCTATGATTTCGAAGACCCCTCGAACCCGCGCCCGGTGGGCGAGATCGATCTCGACGAGGTCCACGCCCGGCTGGGCGCCTGACCCGGCGCGACTGCGTGGGGCGGCAGTCCGCGCGCTTTCGGACAGTGCGGCCCAAAGCCGCCGGCCGTTAACGACTGCCCGCGTCTTGCCATTGAAAGATTGATTAAAATTGCGTAAACCGACCTCGGGCTCCCGGGCGGTGAGAGGCGATCATGGCAATTCGGCAGGTTGTGGCATACGACAATGAATCGCTGAAGGTGGCCAGCAATTCGCCATGGGGCTGGGGTCGGCCGCGCCCGGGCTCGCCGATCATCAACAATTCGGATTCGCCCAACGGCACCATCTACGACTTCTCCGGCGCGGTCGGAAAGGTCGTGACGCTGGACGATACCCGCCAGATCGACGTCTTCAACGACGACATGCCCAACCAGCACCGGATCACCGACGGCAACGGGCTGGTGGCGAACGGCGCCCGGGTCGAATCCGAATCGCTGATCGTGCTGCGCGAATACGATCCCGTGACCGGACGGCCGATCGGCCAGACGATCGAGATCAACGTTTACTCTCAGGGCGGCAGGACCAGCGACATCTGGGGCTTCTCCGAGACCGGCAAGCTGCAGCCAGGCAAGCAATACATCAAGGTGGGCGGCTCGAACAACGGCGATTCCAACTATGCCAACATCGCGCCCTGCTTCACGCCCGGCACACTGATCCGGACCGAGGACGGCCCGGCGCCGGTGGAAGAGATCGCCGCCGGAACCCGGGTCTGGACCCAGGGCGACGGGTTCCAGCCGGTGCTCTGGGCCGGCGCGACGCTGGTCGATGGCCGCGGTCGCGCGGCGCCGGTGGAATTCGCACCGGGCGTGCTGGGCAATGCCCGCCCGCTGGCGGTCTCGCCGAGCCACCGCATGGTGCATGTCTCGGCGCGGGCCGAACTGGCCTTCGGTCACGCGCAGGTGCTGATCCCGGCGAAGTTCTTCCTCGGTCGGCCCGGTGTGCGGCGCCGCCCGGCGCGCGCGGTGGCCTATCACCATTTCATGTTCGACCGGCACCAGATCGTCGAGGCCGAAGGCTGCCTGAGCGAGAGTTTCTATCCCGGCGCGATGGCCCTCAGCGGCCTCGAGGCGCAGACCCGGGACGAGCTGATCCGTCTTTTCCCCGAACTGGCCGCGCGTCCGGAGGCGCCGATGGAACTGGCCGGGTTCTGCGCCAGGGCGCACGAGGCCCGAGTCGCGTTGGGATCGGACCTGCGCCTCTCGGCCTGACCGGAGCCGCGCGCGGCCGCCGGCCGCTGGATCTGCAAAGATTTCGCGCCCCCCGTCTTGAACGCCGCCCGGCGCGGGGGCATGTCTGCGCCAGTGGCATCGGTTTGCCATCGCTGAGAGACACTCCGGGCCGGGCGCGCTTTTCATGGATTTGCTGTTCCTGATCGGCGGCTTCGCCGGTCTGATCGTCGGTGGCGATCTTCTGGTGCGCGGGGCGGTGGCGCTGGCGCTGGGCTTCCGGGTCTCGCCGATGGTCATCGGGCTGACGCTGGTGGGCTTCGGCACCTCGACCCCCGAGCTGGTGACCAGCGTGCAGGCCGCCTTTGCCGGCTCGCCGGGGATCGCGGTCGGCAACGTGGTCGGCAGCAACATCGCCAATACCCTGCTGATCCTCGGCCTCGCCGCACTGATGGCCCCGCTGGCGGTGTCGCCGCCCGCCTTCCGGCGCGACGGCACGGTGCTGGTGCTGGCCACCGCGCTCTGCCTCGCGGTGGTGCTGACCGGATCGCTGTCGCGCCTTTCCGGGGCGCTGCTGCTGGGCGGGCTGGCGCTTTACCTGGCGCTGACGCTGCATTTCGAACGGCGGAGCCAGACGGCGGCGGGCGCGCTCTACGAGGCCGAGGCCGAACTCCTGCCGGCCGCGCCGCAGAGCCTTTGGCGCTCGACGCTGATGCTGCTGGCGGGGCTGGCGCTGACCATCGCCGGGGCGCGGTTCCTGGTGCTGGGTGCGATCTCGATCGCCGCCGATCTGGGGCTCTCCGAGGCGGTGATCGGCCTGACCATCGTCGCCATCGGCACCTCGATGCCCGAGCTGGTCACCTCGGTGATCGCGGCGCGCAAGGGGCAGAGCGACGTCGCCTTCGGCAACATCCTCGGCTCGAACATCTTCAACATCCTTGGCATCCTCGGGACCACCGCGCTTTTGCATCCGCTGCGCGTGCCCGAGGAGATCGCGCGCTTCGACATCTGGGTGATGATCGCGGCGACCCTGGCGCTGATCGTCTTCGCGCGCACCGGCTGGCGCATCGGCCGGCGCGAGGGGGCGGTGCTGGCCGGCAGCTA
>JAGRMU010000017.1:18589-18749 GCA_020441165.1 Sedimentitalea sp. | reverse complement strand
TCGAGACGGTCCCAGGCTTCCTCGCGGCGGGCCATCTCGCGCGAGATGACCGCTTCGCCGCGCGCGTTCTCGACCTGGCGCAGGAACACCTCGACCTCGTCGCCGGGCGCGAGCGAGGGAGATTCACCGGGATCCGCGAATTCCTTGAGATCGACGCGGC
>JAGRMU010000017.1:15467-18523 GCA_020441165.1 Sedimentitalea sp. | reverse complement strand
TCGGGCGTGTCCATTTCGAAGCTTTCGTTCAGGAGGGCTTCGAATTCCTCCATGGATGCGTTTTGAGCCATGTGGCCTATGGTTTCCTTTTTCATCGTTTTCTGGCCGCGCGGTTGTCTCCGCCGGTCTATCGGGTGCGGTTGGTCGCGGCGCAAGGGTCCAAACAAGCGAAGGGCCGCGGTATTCCCCGGCCCTGCTCAACACTGTCTGCGATCTGGACTGCCGCCTTGACGAGGCGCGGTATAGAGGACCGGTCCGGCACTGGCAAGGGCCTGAATGCCGCCCGGAACCTCCGGCGGGGGCCTGCGCGACGGCACACCCCGCGCCGCGGCGTTCAGGCCTTCGGCTCGTCGTTCATGTGCTCGAGGAAATCGCGCAGACCGTCCTCGGTCTCCTTGGACAGCGAGGTCTGCAGGATCTTGCCCTTGCCGCGGAACGCCTCGAGCCGTGCGATCACCTTGTCGGGGGTCGAGCGCCGGATCAGGGTGAAGACAGCCGATCCGCCATTGGGCAGGCTCGCGCCCAGCTCCTTCATGAACTTGTCGTTGATGCCGATGTCGGTGAGGCTGCCCGAAAGCGCGCCGGCCCCGGCACCCACCGCCAGACCCAGCAGCGGGTTGAGGAAGATCATGCCGATCAGCATCCCCCAGAACGAGCCGCCGACGGCGCCGGCCGCGGTGAGGTTCACCGCTTGGTGCAGCTTGACCTTGCCCTTGTCGTCGCGGGTCACCACGACGATGTCCTCCATTTCGAGAAGGTATTCCTTCTGCAGCTTCGCCATTTCGGCGCGCAGCTCGAAGGCGGTGTTCTGGTCGTCAAAGGTGACGGCGATAAGATCGGCCATGCGACTCTCCTTGTTTGATTGCAGGCGCAATCTAGGGCACCCGGGTCAGATGCCAAGGAAATTCGGTGCACGCCGGAACGCTGGGCATCATGCCCGACGCAGAGCGCGCTCCACCTCGGCCACCGCCGCCGCCACCGCCGCGTCGATGGACATCCCGGTGGTGTCAATCACCCGCGCCTCCGCCGCCGCGCGGAGCGGCGCCGCCGCGCGCCCGCTGTCGCGGGCATCGCGGGCGCGGACATCGGCCAGAACCTGCTCCAGCGGCACCTGCGCCCCGGCGGCGCAAAGCTCCTTCCAGCGCCGCGCGGCGCGGACCTCGGCGCTGGCGGTGACGAAGAGCTTGGCCTCGGCCTCGGGACAGATCACCGTGCCGATGTCGCGCCCGTCCAGCACCGCGCCGCCCACGCGCCGGGCGAAGCTGCGCTGGAAGGCGACCAGGGCCGCGCGCACCTCGGGGATCGCGGCGACCTTGCTGGCGGCCTCGGCCGCCTCGGCGCCGCGCAGACCCGGCCGCTCAAGATCGTCGGGGGCCAGCGCCTGCGCCGCCGCCACCGGATCGGCGCCCTCCAGGACCATCGCCCCGACCGCGCGATAGAGCAGCCCGGTATCGAGATGGGCAAAACCGAACTGCGCCGCCACGGCGCGCGAGATCGTGCCCTTGCCCGCCGCGGCCGGCCCGTCGATGGCCACCGTGAACCTCATGCCGCGCCCCGCCTGTTCCGCCCGAGGCGCAGCAGCGCCAGCACCGCGATCAGCGCCGCGCTGGCCGCCAGCAGGACGAATTTCGTCACCGTGAAGCGGCTGGCGAGGCTGACGGTGTGCGGGTCGAGCGCGGCCGGTCCCTGCACCAGCATCTCCTGCACCAGTGCGTTCTCGGCCAGGTCCATCACCACGTATCCCGCCGGGACCAAGAGCAGCACCAGCCGCGACCACTGGTTGAAATCGCGCGTCAACCGCCAGACCGCCGCCCCGAGCGTGAGGCCCAACAGCACCGGAAGGCCCGTGTCGAGCCGGGCGGCGCTGCCCGCGTAGACGCCAAGCCCGGCAGCGCCCAGATCGGTCAGGTAGGCCTGCGCGTCGGCCAGGTCGTAGCCCCCGAAGCGCATGTCGAAGGACGGGCCGCTTGCGGTGTCCAGCCAGGTCCGGTGCAGCCAGGCCAGACGGGCGAAGACCGCCGCGGTCAGGGCGGCCAGCACCGCCAGCGCGATGCCGCCCCGGCTCATGCCGGCGCCCGGTCGATCCGGCCGCCGAGGCCGGCCATCAGGGTCTCGAAGACCGGGAAGGAGGTGGCGATCGGGGCGCCGTCGTCGATCTCGACCGCTTCCCGCGCCGCCATGCCGAGGATCAGGAAGGACATGGCGATGCGGTGATCGAGATGGCTGGCGCAGCGCGCCCCGCCGGCCACGCCGCCCGGCCCGGCCCCGGTGACCGCCCACCAGTCCGGGCCGTCCTCGACCGCGACGCCGCAGGCGCGCAGCCCCGTCGCCATCGCCGCGATCCGGTCGCTCTCCTTGACCCGCAACTCCTTCACCCCGCGCATCATCGTCTGCCCGCGCGCATTGGCCGCCACCACCGAGAGGATCGGGTACTCGTCGATCATCGAGGCGGCGCGGGCCTCGGGCACCTCGATCCCCCGCATCTCGGGCGAGAAGCGCGCGCGCAGGTCGGCCACCGGCTCGCCGCCCTCGCTGCGCGCGTTCTCATAGGTCAGGTCCGCGCCCATCTCGCGCAGCGTGGTGAAAAGCCCGGCGCGCGTCGGGTTGAGCCCGATCCCCGGCACCAGCACGTCCGAGCCCGGCACGATCAGCGCCGCGCAGACCGGAAAGGCGGCGCTGGAGGGATCGCGCGGCACCGCGATGACCTGCGGGCGCAGCTCTGGCCGGCCGGTCAGGGTGATCACCCGGCCCTCGTCCCCTTCCTCGACGGTGATCTCGGCGCCGAAGCCCGCCAGCATCCGCTCGGTATGATCGCGCGTCGCCTCGCGCTCGATCACCACCGTCTGGCCGGGCGCGTTGAGCCCCGCCAGCAGCACCGCCGATTTCACCTGAGCCGAGGGCACCGGCACCGTGTAGCGCACCGGTACCGGATCGGTGGCCCCGACCACGGTCATCGGCAACCGCCCGCCCGAACGCCCGACGGCGCGCGCCCCGAAGAGCGCCAGCGGATCGGTCACCCGCGCCATCGGGCGCTTGTTGAGGCTGGCATCGCCGGT
>JAGRMU010000017.1:0-15457 GCA_020441165.1 Sedimentitalea sp. | reverse complement strand
GGCGAGGTCGCCATCGCCCCCATGATCAGCCGCACCCCGGTGCCGGAATTGCCGCAATCGATCACCTGATCCGGCTCGGCGAACCCGCCCACCCCGACCCCGTGCACCGACCACGCGGCGCCGCCGTGATCGGTCACCTCGGCGCCGAAGGCGCGCATCGCCTTCGCGGTGTCCAGGACGTCCTCGCCCTCCAGCAGCCCGGTGATGCGGGTCTCGCCCACCGCCAGGGCGCCGAGGATCAGCGCCCGGTGCGAGATCGACTTGTCGCCCGGCACCTCGGCGCGGCCCGAGAGCGGCCCCGAGGGGGCGGAGATCATCGGGATCGGGGTGCCGGATGCGGACATGTCGCGCCTTTCTCTTGCCGGGGACGCGCCCGCTTTAGCGCACCGTCGCGAAGGGGTCCACAGGCGGCTTCCTCTTGCCCGAAATACTCCCCGCGGAGCGATGCGGCGCCAGCCGCATTTCCCCTCAGACCCGTCGGAAGGTCAGGTAATGCGGCACCCGTCCCTCGCGCAGCGCCTTTCTCTCGTAGCGGGTCGGCAACCAGTCCTCCCAGGGCTCCCGCCAGTCGCGCGGCCCCTCCGCCAGCCAGTCGAAGCCGGCGCGCGGCACCTCCTGAAGCGTCTGGCGCACGTAGTCCGGGATGTCGGTCGCCACCCGCAGGATCGCACCGGATCGCATGGCGCGGGCCAGCGGCCGCAGATGCTCGGGGGTGACGAAGCGGCGCCGGTGGTGGCGGGTCTTGGGCCATGGGTCGGGGTAGAGCAGGAAGGCGCGCGAGATCGACGCCGCGGGCAGCACGTCCATCAGGTCGCGCGCGTCGCCTGGATGCACCGCGAGGTTCTCCAGCCCGGCGCGGCGGATCTTGCCCAGCAGCATGGCGACCCCGTTGATATAGGGCTCGGCGCCGATGATGCCGACCTCGGGATGGGCCGCGGCCTGGTGCACCATGTGCTCGCCGCCGCCGAAGCCGACCTCCAGCCAGACCGGCCGGCCACCGAAAAGACGCCCCGGGTCGAGCGGCTGGCGCTGCGGGTTCTCCTCCCAGCTCACCGGTCCCGGCGACAGCGCCGCCAGATCCTCGTCGAGCCAGGCCTTCTGGCTGCGCTTGAGGGTCTTGCCCTTCAGGCGGCCATAGAAATTGCGGTGCGGGCGGGTCGGCGATGTCATGGCGCGCGGTCTAGCGGCAAGCGGCGCGGCCTGCAACGGGCCGGCGCGTCGCGGGCTTTGACAGGGCGGGACGGATGCCCTAGATCACGCTCAGTTTCTTCGAAAGGATCACGCGCGTGACGGGACACATTCCCTCGCCCGCCCTGAAACGGGACGGGATAGGTCGGCTTGCGGCTCAGTGGCAGAAATTCCTCGCGGCGGCCTCGGTCGCCATGCTGGGCGCCGCCGGCCCCGCCGCGGCGCAGAACCTGAACATCGACCGGATCGCCGACCGCGCGCTCTCGACGCTCGGCTTCGTGGTGGTGCCCGCGCGCGGTGCCCCGTTCCTGTCCTTCGCCGATATCGACGGCACCCAGAACTCGTTCCGCTCCGGCCAGGTCGGGGGCGGGTTCAACCCGGTCAAGGGCTCGCCCTTCTACCTGGAAGGCTATATCGGCTATCAGAGCTACGAGCCCGAGTTCCTGCTGCGCACCCCGCTGCGCGATGTGGATGTCGACGCCGAATGGCAGGGGATCGCCGCCACCGCCGGGTTCGGCTGGGACTTTCCGCTCGCCGAGAACTGGGTGTTCCGGCCGATCCTGAACCTGTCCTATGGCCGGGCCTCGGCGGATGCCACGATCACCGGCACGGCGCCCGACGACGAGGATCTGAACTTCCTGATCGACGGTGACATCAACGCCGGCGGCTATGGCGCCTCGCTGGTGCTGGCCTACGAGCGGTTCGAGGCGCGGCGCGACGTGGAATTCTCGCTGCGCTACACGGACATGCTGCTGGTGCCACTGGGCAGCGCCTCGGATCTCGATGCCGAGGCGCGGGTGACCACCGCCACCGCCTGGGGCCGGCTGCGCTATCCGATCCGCAACTGGCAGGCCTTCGGCGAGCCGGTCAAATCGGTGTTCCAGGCCAGCCTTTCGGCCTTTCCGGGCGATCAGGGCGACGTGGTCGACCTGCCCTGGGTGGCCAGGGTCGGTGTCGGCATCCAGATCGGCACCGAGAAGACCGGCGTGCCGCTGATCTCGGCGACGCGCCTGATGGTCTCCTATTCCTTCAGCGACAATTACGACGCGGTCGGGATCGGGCTGGGCCTGAGCTTCTGATCGCCGACCGGCCCCGGAAAGGGGCCGGGGCAAGCGCGCTCAGACGGCCTTTTTCAGCGCCTCGACCAGGTCGGTCCGCTCCCAGCTGAAGCCGCCATCGGCCTCCGGCTCGCGGCCGAAATGACCATAGGCGGCGGTGCGCTGATAGATCGGCCGGTTCAGCTGCAGATGCTGGCGGATGCCGCGCGGGGTCAGGTCCATCACCTTGCCCACCGCGGTCTCGATGGCCGAGGATTCCGCGTCGCCGGTGCCGTGGGTGTCGACATAGATCGACAGCGGCGCGCTGACCCCGATGGCATAGCTCAGCTGGATCGTGCACTTGTCGGCCAGGCCCGCGGCGACCACGTTCTTGGCCAGGTACCGCGCGGCATAGGCCGCCGAGCGGTCGACCTTGGTCGGATCCTTGCCCGAGAAGGCGCCGCCCCCGTGCGGTGCCGCGCCGCCATAGGTGTCGANNACGATGATCTTGCGGCCGGTCAGCCCGGCGTCGCCGTCGGGCCCGCCGATCACGAACTTGCCGGTCGGGTTGACGTGCCAGCGGGTCTCGGCGGTCAGCCAGCCCTCGGGCAGAACCTCGCGGATATAGGGCGCGACGATCTCGCGGATGTGGTCCGAGGTCAACGCCTCGTCCAGGTGCTGGGTGCTCAGCACCAGCGAGCTGACGCCCACCGGCTTGCCGTCCTCGTAGATGACCGAGAGCTGCGACTTGGCGTCGGGCCCCAGCGCCGGCTCGCTGCCGTCCTTGCGCGCCGTGGCCAGGCGGCGCAGAATCGCGTGGGCATACTGGATCGGCGCCGGCATGAGCGCCGGGGTTTCGTTGGTGGCGAAACCGAACATGATTCCCTGGTCGCCGGCGCCCTCGTCCTTGTTCTCGGCCGCGTTCACCCCTTGCGCGATATGCGCCGACTGCTCGTGCAGCAGGTTGGTGATCTCGCAGGTGGCGTGATGGAACTTCGGCTGCTCATAGCCGATATCCTTGATGCAGGCCCGGGCGATATCCTCGATCCGCCCCATGTAGTCGTGCAGCTTGTCCTGATCGCTCAGTCCCACCTCGCCGCCGATCACCACGCGGTTGGTGGTGGCGAAGGTCTCGGCGGCGACCCGCGCCTCGGGCTCCTCGGTGAGGAAGGCATCGAGAATGGCGTCGGAAATGCGGTCGCAGACCTTGTCCGGGTGACCCTCGGAAACCGATTCCGAGGCGAAGGTATAGTTCTTGCGGGACATGAAAAGTGCTCCATTGGTGTTTTGGCCGTCACGCCAGGAAGCCGTTGTGACGGAGTCGCAACCGGTTACGCGTGGCGCCGGTCGCGGTCAATCGGTAAAATCATCGCTGGTTAAGCGCCGCCTGCCGCCGCTCCGCCGCCCAGAGCGCCACCGCCGCCGCGATCAGCAGCAGCAGTACCGGCAGATCGCCGCTGCGCGCATAGAGCGTCGACGGCAGCGGCGCGGGCAGCGCCGCGTCGAGATAGCCCGCCTGCCCCAGCGGAAGGCTCGCCACCACTTGGCCCAGCGGGTCGATCATCGCCGAGATCCCGGTGTTGGCGGCGCGGACCATGGGCAACCCCTGCTCGGCCGCGCGCATCCGGGCCTGGGCGAGATGCTGGTAGGGGCCGGCACGGGTGCCGAACCAGGCGTCATTGGTGATCTGCAGCAGCAGATCGCCGCGGCCGGGGGCGCGGGCGACATCCTGCGGGAACACCGCCTCGTAGCAGATCAGTGGCAGCGCCCGGCCCAGCGGGCCGAGGTCCAGCAGTCGCGGGCCGGGGCCGGCGCTGAACCCGTCGCCCTGCTGCGCCGCGAAGCCGCGCAGGCCGAAACGCGCGGCCAGATCGCCGAGCGGGATGTATTCTCCGAAGGGCACCAGGTGGTGCTTGTCGTAGAGCCCGGCGACCTGCCCGGCGGCATCGATATGGATCAGCGAATTGAAGAACCGCGCGCCCTCCAGCCGCTGGATGCCCAGCACCACCGGCACGCCCTGCGCGGCCTCGGCGATCGCGGCAAGCACCGGCTCGGCATGGTTGAGCAGATCCGGCACCGCGGTTTCCGGCCAGACGATCAGGTCGGGGCGCGGCGCGGCGGCGGTGAAGGCGATCTGGCGGTCGAAGAAGACCGGCATCATCGCCGGATCCCATTTCTGGTCCTGCGGGATGTCGGGCTGCACCAGCCGCACCGTGGCCCCCGTGGTTTCGGGCTCGGGGCGGGCTGCAACCGCCCCCAGTACTGCACCCGCCAGCGCCAGGCCCGGCACCAAGGCGAGCGGCCAGCGCAGCGCGCCGGTCAGCGCCAGCCCGACCGGGAAGGACGCCAGAAGCGTCGCCAGGGCCAGCCCCTGCGGGCCGATCCAGGGCAGGAGCGCCAGCGCGGGCGTGTCCACCCAGACCTGCGCCAGCGCCCCCCACGGAAAGCCGGTCAGCAGGTAGGCGCGGGCGAACTCGGCCAGCGACAGGGTGACGATCAGCGCCGCCACGCGGTGGACCGGGCGCCGGCAGAGCGCCTGCGCCGCCCAGAACGCCGCGCCCCAGAAGAGGGCCAGCCCGGCGGCCATGAACACCAGGGCGAAGGGTGCCATCCAGCCGTAACGCTCGGGCTCGACCAGGAAGGGCTCGACGATCCACAGCAGGGCATGGGCGAAATAACCGGTACCGAAGGCCCAGCCGGTCAGCGCCGCGCGGCGCCCGGTTTCGGCGGCCAGAGCCAGGGCGGGGACCACGGCGAGAGCCGCGAGGGTCAGCGGCCAGAACCCCAGCGGCGCCAGCCCAGTGGCGGCGATGGCGCCCAGCAGCGCCGCGAGGCCGAGGCGCGCGGGCAGCGGCCAGCCGGCCAGGGTCAGCCGCATGGAAGGGGCATCAGGCGGCGCCGGGCAGCCGCACGCGCAACCGCTTGATCCGGCGCGGATCGGCGTCGATCACCTCGAATTCCGGGCCGTCCGGATGCACCACGACCTCGCCGCGGGCCGGCACCCGGCCCGAGAGCATGAACACCAGCCCGCCCAGGGTGTCGATTTCCTCTTCGTCGACCTGGTCGTGATCGGTCAGCGACTGCCCGATCTCGGCCTCGAACTCCTCGAGCGGGGTCTTGGCCAGCGCGACGTAACAACCCGGCTTCTCACGCACCCAGCTGCGGTCCTCATCGGTGTCGTGCTCGTCCTCGATCTCGCCGACCACCTGCTCGATCAGATCCTCGATGGTCACCAGCCCGTCGACCCCGCCATATTCGTCGATCACCAGCGCCATGTGCCGCCGTTCGGTCTGCATCTTGGTCAAGAGCACCCCGATCGGCATCGACGGCGGCACGAAGAGCAGCGGGCGCAGCATCGAGGCCAGATCGAACGGCGTGTCGCCGCCGTTGAAGCCATGGGTCAGCGCGAAATCCTTCAGGTGCACGAAGCCGAGCGGCGTGTCGATCGTGCCGTCATAGACCGGCACCCGGGTGAGCCCGCTGTCGCGGAAGAGCTGGACAAGCTCGTCCTTGGTGATGGTGCTGGGAACCGCCACGATATCGGCCTGGGGGATCGCTACGTCCTCGACCCGCATCCGGCGCAGGTTGATCATCCCGTGCGGAGAGGCGATGGGGCCGGCGTGGCGCTCGCGCGCGGCGTTGGCATGGTCGTCGCCGGGCGACAGGGCCTCGAATATGCGGCCGAAGAAGCCCGAGCGTTCCGAACCCTCGCCATCCGTCTCCTCGGCCTCGCCGTCCAAGGGCAGCGCGCGATGCGCCGCCTTAGATCCGCCGTCTGTATCGTCCATCTGTTCCGTCCGTGATGGGGGCCTCAGGCCCCGGTTGCGCCCTTATATGGGTCCTCGAGGCCGAGTTTGCCAAGAATTTCGATTTCCGCCCCTTCCATAAGCGCCGCATCGGCGTCGTCAACGTGATCGTAGCCCAGCAGATGCAACAAACCGTGTACGATCAGATGCGTCACATGATCCCCGAGCGGCTTGCCCGCCGACTCGGCCTCGCGCGCGCAGGTCTCCCAGGCGATGGCGATGTCGCCGAGCACGATCGCGCCGCTGAAATCGGGCTCGGGCCGGCGCGGGGTGGCGCCGGGGGCCTCCGCAGCAAGGTCTTCGGCGGGCCAGCTCAGCACGTTGGTCGGATCGGGTTTGCCCCGGAACGCGCGATTCAGTTCGGCGATGCGGGCGTCGCCGCAGGCCATCAGCGAAACCTCGCAATCCCCGGGGTCGAGCGCGCCATGGCGCAGCGCCGCATCGATGGCCCGCGCCGCCAGCGCCTCCAGATCGATCGCCTCCCAGCGCGGGTCTTCGACGGTCAGATCGACGTTCATCCGATGGCCCGCGTCTCGCCGGACCTACCCGACGACAGCCGCCATCGGCGTCGTCGCGTGCAAGCCGCGCTCATCACGCGGCCGGGGCGTCGGCCTCGTAGGCTTCGATGATCGCCGCGACCAGCGGGTGGCGCACCACGTCCTTCGAGGTGAAATAGTTGAAGCCGATCTTCGGGATCCGCGACAGCAGCCGCTCGGCATCGGCGAGACCCGATGGCACCCCGCGGGGCAGATCGACCTGGGTGCGGTCGCCGGTGACCACCATGCGGCTGCCCTCGCCGAGACGGGTCAGGAACATCTTCATCTGCATGGTTGTGGCGTTCTGCGCCTCGTCCAGCACCACGAAGGCGTTGCTGAGCGTGCGCCCGCGCATGAAGGCCCAGCGGCGCGATCTCGATGCGCTTGTCCTCGATCAGGTTGGCCAGCTGCTTGCCGGGCAGGAAATCGTTGAGCGCGTCATAGAGCGGCTGCATGTAGGGATCGACCTTGTCCTTCATGTCGCCCGGCAGATAGCCCAGCTTCTCGCCGGCCTCGACCGCAGGGCGGCTGAGGATGATCTTGTCGACATGCCCGCCGATGAACATGGTGACCCCCACGGCCACGGCCAGATAGGTCTTGCCGGTGCCGGCGGGGCCGATCCCGAAGGCCAGCTCGTTCGCGAACAGCGACTGGACATAGGACTTCTGGGCCTCGGTGCGCGGCTCGACCAGCTTCTTGCGGGTCTTGATCTCGACCTTGCCGCCGCGGAACATCTCCAGCTGGTCCCCGGCGCCGGAGCCGCCGCCGGCCGCCGATCCGCCCATGCGCAGCTCGCGGTCGATGTCGCCGCTCTCGACCTCGCGCCCGGCCTCGAGCCGGGCATAGAGCGCCCGCAGCACCTCGGCCGCCTGCGCCTGCGCCTCGCGCTCGCCATGGACCGACAGCTGGTTGCCGCGCCGCAGGATCTGCACGCCCAGCTTCTGTTCGATATCGGCCAGGTTGCGGTCATATTCGCCGCACAGGTCGATCAGCAGTCGGTTGTCGGGAAATTCGATCAGCACCTCTCGGGGGGCCGTCTCGGCTTGCGGTGGGGTCAGGGCGCCAATGGCCAATCCGCTCTCCTGTCTTGCCTGTCTGGGTCGAGCGTGCCAAGAACCCACCCCCCGCGCAAGCCGCGGTGGCCCGACTTCACGCGACTGAAACAAAAAAATCGGCGGCTTGCTTCTGGAAGAGGCGCGTCTCTGCTCCGTTCAAAACCGATAGTTCACCCCAACGCGGATGTTGTTGTATTTCGGCGTGGCCCTGGTGGAGGAGCCCCCACCGTCATAAAGCCGTTCGCTGCCGAACTCGAGATATTCCCATTCCAGGTTCACCGTCCAGCGGTCGTTCAACATGTGCTCGACCCCCAGACCGACCGAAAAACCGTCGGACTCAAAGGTCGTATCCAGCGCGATGGTGTCGCCGGCGGTCGTGCCCGCGACCGCATAGTCGAAATCGCCCCGTACATACCCGAGGATGCCGTAGAAGAGGGTATCGCCCGCCTTGTTGGTGAAACCGCTCTTGAGACGCACAGAGATAACATTGTTCATCTCGACCGACGCTGAATACCCGCCGACATCGAACGAGTCGTCCGCCTCGCCGATGTCGTATCCCAGTTCGATACCATAGACGAAGGCGCGATCGGTCATCGCGCGCTGACCGCGCCAGCCAAGCCGCAGCCCGTAGTTGACGCCGTGTTGCTCGAGCGTTGAGGGCGAGACCAACAGCCGGCCCGCCGGGTCGCTATGTCCGACCTCGTCATCGCCGCTGAACGCATAGGCAATGCTGCCGCCGACGTAGAACCCCTCCCAAATGGTAAGCTCGGCGGGCAT
Source organism: Sedimentitalea sp. (assembly GCA_020441165.1). Taxonomy (GTDB): domain Bacteria; phylum Pseudomonadota; class Alphaproteobacteria; order Rhodobacterales; family Rhodobacteraceae; genus JAGRMU01. The sequence continues at coordinate 7,058 of JAGRMU010000017.1, read as the reverse complement.
GACAACCGGTTCGACCAAGGGCTCGATATTGCCGGCCCGCGCGGCACCGCCCGCGGCGCAGGCAAACACGACGCTTGCCGCGATCAGGGGGAGGCGAAGCGCACTGGGTGCGGGTCCAACAACTTTCACGACGTCTCTTTCCATTGGCTGCGAACGGCGCATTGCGCCTTTGTCATGCTCTGCGCCAGAATTTCTCTCGCGTTCCTTCAAGTCCAGAAAAAGCGAGAGAATTCCGCCCAAAGGCCGAAATCGCTTGCGGTCCGTTGCCGCCAATCCTCACATCGCGCCGATCAATTCGCCCGCCAGAGAATTGGGACCGGACGCGACGATCCGCACCCGGCAGAGCGAACCCGTAAGGGCAACCGGCGCAGCAACATGCACTGCGTGCAGATGGTCGGACTTGCCCGAGAGCTGCCCGGCGAGGCGCCCCGGCTTCTCGAAGAGCACGCCCACCTCGCGCCCGACCATCGCGTCCTGCACCCGGCGTTGCTGGCCGGTGATCAGCGCCTGCAGGCGGCGCAGGCGGTCGCCGGCCACCTCCTCGGGGACCTGCGGGCGCTCGGCGGCGGGGGTGCCGGGCCGGGGCGAATAGCGGAACGAGAAGGCCTGCCCGTATTCCACCGCCTCGATCAGGTCGAGTGTGGCCTGGAAATCCGCCTCGGTCTCCTCGGGAAAGCCGGTGATGAAATCGCCCGAGATCAGGATGTCGGGGCGCGCGGCGCGGATCCGCTCGATCAGCCGCAGATAGCTCTCGGCGGTATGGGCGCGGTTCATCCGCTTGAGGATCCGGTCCGATCCGGACTGCACCGGCAGGTGCAGATAGGGCATCAGCTTGCGGCAGTCGCCATGGGCGGCGATCAGATCGTCGCTCATGTCGTTGGGATGCGAGGTGGTGAAGCGGATGCGCTCCAGCCCCTCGATGTCGTTCAGCGCCCAGATCAGCCGGGCCAGCGACCAGTCGCCGCCCTCCGGTCCGGTCCCGTGATAGGCGTTGACGTTCTGGCCCAGCAGGGTGATCTCGCGCACCCCGCGCGCCACAAGATCGCGCGCTTCGGACAGCACGCGCGCAGCCGGGCGGCTGGCCTCGGCGCCGCGCGTATAGGGCACCACGCAGAAGGCGCAGAACTTGTCGCAGCCCTCCTGCACGGTCAGGAATGCGGTCGGCCCCCGCGCCGCCTTGGGACGGTTTTTCAGCGTCTCGAACTTGTCCTCGTCCGGAAACTCGGTGTCCAGCGCCTTTTCCCCGGCGCGGGTGCGCGCCTCCATCTCGGGCAGGCGGTGATAGCTTTGCGGGCCGACCACCAGATCGACCAGCGGCTGACGGCGCATGATCTCGGCGCCCTCGGCCTGCGCGACGCATCCGGCCACGCCGATCTTCAGGTCGGGGTTCGCCGCCTTCAGCGCGCGATAGCGGCCAAGCTCGGAATAGACCTTCTCGGCGGCCTTCTCGCGGATGTGGCAGGTGTTGAGCAAAATCATGTCGGCATCGTCCGGCGAGGCTGTCTCGACATAGCCCTGCCCGCCGAGCGCCTCGGCCATGCGCTCGCTGTCATAGACGTTCATCTGGCAGCCGTAGGTCTTGATGAAGAGTTTCTTGGCGGCGGTCATCGGCAGCCTCCCGGCGGTTCGATCCAGCAGACCTCGCTTAAACCGAAGCGGGCCTGCTTGCAATGCACCGGCAATTAACCGAGTCTCGGCTAGAGCAGAGGACGGGGGCCGCGCGGCCCCCGCAGGACAGGCGAAGACGACGGCATGACCCATCCCAGCCTCGACCGGTTTCTCGGACGCAGCCGCACGGTCTTCGCCGAGGGGCCGGTGGCGCTGATCTTCATCGAGGACGAGGTCGAGATCGCCTCGACCATCGACCACCATCTCGGGCGCGGCTTCGCGGCGGTGCTGGCGCTGATGCCCGACGCCTTCGCCCTGCCCGAGACCGGCGGCGGGCGGGTGCACCGGATCCGCTTCGATCCCGGGCCGGAGACCGCCGTCGCGGAGGCGGTGAACCGGGTCATCGCGGCGGCACCGGGCGCCTGGCTCTATTACGGCTACAATGCCGAGTACCTCTTCTACCCGTTCTGCGAGAGCCGCAGCGTCGGCGAGATGCTGGCCTTCCACGCCGAAGAGCGGCGCGACGCGATGCTGACCTACGTGATCGACCTCTATGCCGGCGATCTCGGCGAAACCCCGGACGCGGTGAACCCGGCACGCGCCTATCTCGACCGGTCGGGCTATTACGCCCAGTCGCGGATCGACCCCGCCACCGGGCAGCAACGCGAGCGGCAGCTGGATTTCTTCGGCGGGCTGCGCTGGCGCTTCGAGGAACACGTGCCGCCGGACCGCCGCCGGATCGACCGGATCGGCCTCTTCCGCGCCAGGTCCGGGCTGAGGCTGGGGACCGACCTGCTGTTTGACGATCCCGAATACAACACCTATGCCTGCCCCTGGCACCACAACCTGACCGCCGCGATCTGCTCGTTCCGAACCGCCAAGGCACTCAAGCGCAACCCCGGCTCGACCTTCGAGATCGACAGCTTCCTCTGGCACGGCTCGGTGCCGTTCGAATGGCGCTCGGGTCAGTTGCTGGACCTGGGGCTGATGGAGCCGGGGCAATGGTTCTGAACCCGTCTCGCGCACGCCCTCGCGCTGCCGGGCGCGGGCGGGGCACGGTGCTGCATCGGAAAACCGCGTAACCGGGCAGAGCCGCTACCAGCGGTCCAGCGCGGCCTCGTCCTCGTCCCGGGCCGCCACCCATTCGGCGCCGTCCCGGGCGATCTCCTTCTTCCAGAACGGGGCGCGGGACTTGAGGTAGTCCATCAGGTACTCGGCCGCCTCGAAAGCGTCCTTGCGATGCCGGGCGGCGGTGGCGACCATCATGATCGTCTCACCCGGCGCCAGCCGCCCGAAGCGGTGGATCACCAGCACGTCGCCGAGCGACCAGCGGGCCTGCGCCTCCTGCGCGATGCGCGTCAGCGCCGCCTCGGTCATTCCGGGATAGTGCTCGATCTCCATCGCCTGCAGCCCGCTGCCGGGCCGGTCGCGGACGATGCCGGTGAAGCTGACCACCGCGCCCATCCCGCCGCAGCCGTCGGCGAACCCGGCGACCTCGGCACCCAGATCGAACGGCGCCTCCTGCACGGCGACGCGCACGGCCCTAGCCCCCCGTCATCGGCGGAAAGAATGCCACTTCTCGAACGCCCGAAAGCGGCGCGTCGAAATCGCTGAGCTGCTGGTCCACGGCCACGCGCAGCGCCGTCAGGTCGGCGAAGGCGGCGGCATAGCGGTCCTCGCGGGCGCGCAGCTCGTCGACCAGGTCGGCGACGGTGGCTGCATCGGAGTCGATGCGCTCCTTCGGCAGACCGATCCGCTCGCGGACCCAGGCGAAATAGAGAACGTCCATCAACGGGCCTCCTTGAGGAAGGGCATGGCCTTGCGGAAATAGTCCCATCCGGTGATGAGGGTCAAGGCGGCCGCCAGCCACAAGAGCGCGAGCCCGATCCATCCCGTCCATTCCATGCCGGTCATCTTCCAGCGCAGCCCGTGCACGTCCCCGGCGCGCCCGCTGAGGATGTCGTCGACCAGTTTCGGCTCCAGCCCCGCGGCCGAGAGCCCCAGGAAATGCTCGAAGATGCCCTGCCCGAACAGCACCGCGATGGCGATCATCTGCAGGGTGGTCTTCCACTTGGCCAGGCGCGTGACCTTCAGCGTGCCGGCGACATCGCCGAGATACTCGCGCAGCCCCGACACGAAGACCTCGCGGAAGAGGATCACCGTGGTCGGCAGCACCAGCCAGGGCGACATCGAGGAATAGCCGACGATCACCATCAGCGCGATCACCACCATCGCCTTGTCGGCGATGGGATCGAGCATGGTCCCGAGCCGGGTTTCCTGCTTCCAGGCGCGCGCCAGGTAGCCGTCGAACCAGTCGGTGACCGCGGCGCTGACGAAGAGCAACAGCGCGAACCAGTCGGCCCAGGGGCGATTGAAATAGAGAAACATCACCGCAAGGCCGGGCGCGGCCAGCAGGCGCAGGACGGTCAGGATATTGGGCAGGGTCCAGCTCATGGCCGGAACCTACATCGCGGGCGAATGACTTGAAAGCGGATGTTCGGCCGGGCCGGCGGCGATCGCGCCGGTTTGCCCGTGCCGGGCAAAGCCTCCGGCGGGGATATTTGTCGGCCAGAAGAAGGAGCGGGACGGGTCAGCCGCGGTCGTGGAAGAAGTCGTAGATGGTTTCGGCCAGGCTGTCCGAGATCCCCTCGACCGCCTTGAGGTCGGCGAGATTGGCGCGGCTCACCGCCTTGGCCGATCCGAAATGCGCCAGGAGCGCCCGCTTGCGTGTGGCGCCGACGCCGGGCACCTCGTCGAGCGGCGTCGCGCCGACCGCCTTGGCGCGGCGGGCGCGGTGGCTGCCGATGGCGAAGCGGTGCGCCTCGTCGCGCAGGCGCTGGACGAAGTAGAGCACCGGATCGTTGTGGCGCAGGGCGAAGGGGCGCGTCCCCGGGCGGTGGAATTCCTCCTTGCCGGCGTCGCGGTCGATGCCCTTGGCAACGCCCACCACCGGGATTCCCTCGATCCCCTGCTCGGCCATGATCCGGGTCACGGCGCCGACCTGGCCGGCGCCGCCGTCGATCAGCAGCAGATCGGGCCAATGCCCCTTGTCGCGGTCCGGATCCTCCCTGGCGAGGCGGGCGAAACGGCGGCCGAGGACCTCCTTCATCATCCCGAAATCGTCGCCGGGGGTCAGTTCCTCGCCGCGGATGTTGAACTTGCGATAGGCGGATTTCACGAAGCCCTCGGGGCCGGCAACGATCATCGCGCCCACCGCGGCGCTGCCCTGGATGTGGCTGTTGTCGTAGACCTCGATCCGCTGCGGAGGCGCCTCGAGGCCGAAGGCCTCGGCCAGCCCCTCCAGCAGCCGCGCCTGGGTGGCGCTTTCCGAGAGCCGCCGGGCCAGCGATTCGCGGGCGTTGCGCAGGGCGCCCGAGACCAGCTCGGCCTTTTCGCCCTTTTGCGGAACGAGGATCGAAACCTTGCGCCCGGCCTTGCCGGACAGCGCCTCGGTCATCAGGTCGGCATTTTCGATGGCATCGGAGAGGATCAGCTGCCGCGGCGGTTCCTTGTTGTCGTAGAACTGGCCGAGAAAGGCCTCCATCACCTCCGCCGGGGCCACGTCGGGACCGACCCGCGGATAGAAATCGCGGTTGCCCCAGTTCTGCCCGGCGCGGATGAAGAACACCTGCACGCAGGCCTGACCGCCCTCCATGTGGAGCGCGATCACGTCGGCCTCGGCGACGCCGCGCGGGTTGATCCCCTGGGCGGTCTGCACCTGGGTAAGCGCCCGGATCCGGTCGCGCAAGGCGGCGGCGCGCTCGAACTCCATCGCCTCGGAGGCCTCGGCCATCTGCGCGGCCAGGTCCTCCTGCACCCGCGTCGAGCGTCCCGACAGGAAGCGTTCGGCATCACGCACCGCCTCGCCATAGGCCTCGGCGCCGATGTGACCGACGCAGGGCCCCGAGCAGCGCCGGATCTGGTAGAGCAGGCAGGGCCGGGTGCGGCTCTCGTACATCGCGTCCGAACAGTTGCGCAGCAAAAACGCCTTCTGAAGCTGGTTCAATGTGCGGTTGACGGCCCCGGCGCTTGCGAAGGGGCCGAAATAGGTGCCCTTCTCGGTCTTGGCGCCGCGATGCTTCTTGATCTGCGGAAAGGCGTGATCCTTGGCGACCAGAATGTTGGGAAAGCTCTTGTCGTCGCGCAGGAGCACATTGTATTTCGGTTTCAGCTGCTTGATCAGGTTCTGTTCGAGCAGCAGCGCCTCGGTCTCGGTGCGGGTGGTCAGGAACATCATCGAGGCGGTGGCCGCGATCATCCGCGCGATGCGCCCGCTGTGGCCGGTCGGCCGCGCATAGCTGGCCACCCGCGCCCGGAGGTTGCGCGCCTTGCCGACATAGAGCACCCGCGCCTGGGCATCGAGCATCCGGTAGACGCCGGGCGAGCTGTCCAGCCGGTTCAGATAGGACTGGATGCAGGCATGGCCGGTGAGCTGTGTCTCGGTGCTGGGCGCGGTCTCGTCGGGCATGTCGCTTACCTATGATTCCCGGCCCCTCGCTGCAATCTTCGACGGGGCGACGCAAGCCCGAACAAATCCACGATTCCTGTGGACAAGTTCGCAGATAAGATTGGGGCAGCGCGTATTTTTCATTGAATCCCGGGCGGTTTGCCGATTTGCTCAAATTTTAGGCGCCGCGACAAGCTACTGATAATATTGAGTAATTTTTTCCACTCACGGCAAGCCCATGAAACAAAAGGTTTTTTGTAACAAAACCTTTACACTTCCGTGACCGGTGCAAAACTTGCAGCGCGAACCCCTTTTATTCGACGCCCAGAACGTCCGGGGTCTGCCATCCCAGGTGCTGTCCGCCATCGACGCAGAGCATCTGGCCGGTCACCGCCGGCGCGTCGAGGAAATAGCCGAGAGCGGCGGTGATGTCCGCCGGATCCGCCCCGCGCTTCAGGATCGTCGCCGCGCGCTGCGCCGCGAAATGTGCCGCGCTCTGGCGCGTGGCCCGCAGCGTCGGGCCGGGGCCGATGGCATTGACGCGGATCGCCGGAGCCAGCGCCTGGGCGGTGGTCCGGGTCATCGCCCAGAGGCCCATCTTGGCGATGGTATAGCTCATGAATTCCGGTGTCGGCTTGAGCACCCGCTGGTCGATCATGTTGACGATCAGCCCGCGCGCCACCGGCTCGCCGGCGGCGTCGATGTCGGGCGCAAGACCCTGCGCCGCCATCGCCTGGGTGAGCACGAACGGCGCGCGCAGGTTGCTTTCCAGGTGCAGGTCCCAGCTTTTCCGGGTTGCGCTCAGCACCGTGTCGTACTCGAAGATCGACGCGTTGTTGACGAGGCACAGGATCGGCCCGCCCAGGGCCTCGGCGGCAGCCGGTAACAGCGCCTTCATCTGCGTCTCGTCGGTCAGATCGGCGCGCAGGGTAACCGCCTTGCGACCCATGGCGCGGATCTCCACGGCGAGGGCCTCCGCCTCGGCCTCGGAGCCGGCGAAATG
>JAGRMU010000182.1:1343-2438 GCA_020441165.1 Sedimentitalea sp. | reverse complement strand
CTGCGCTATCCCTGGGAGGCGCCGCCGGCGCGCGGCGCCGCCGTCGAGGTGGCGCCGGGGGTGCTGTGGATGCGCCTGCCGCTGCCGATGAAGCTCGATCACGTCAACGTCTACGCGCTGGACGAGGGCGACAGCTGGACCGTGATCGATACCGGCTTCGACTCGCGGCTGGGCCGCGAGATCTGGGCCGGGCTGATGGCCGGGCCGCTGGGCGGCAAGCCGGTCGGCCGGGTGGTGGTGACCCATCACCATCCCGATCACATCGGTCTCGCGGGCTGGTTCCAGACCGCGCACGGGGCCGAGCTGGTGACCACCCGTACCGCCTGGCTCTTCGCGCGGATGCTGACCCTCGACGTGCAGGAGACCCCGCCCGAGGAAACCCTCGCCTATTACCGCAGCGCCGGGATGGATCCGCAGATCTATGCGGAACGTGCTGCCGAACGGCCGTTCAACTTCGCCGATGTGGTCAGCCCGCTGCCGCTGGGCTTCACCCGGATCCGGCAGGGCGAGCGGTTCCGCATGGGCGGGCGCGACTGGGACGTGCACATGGGCGGCGGCCACGCGCCGGAACACGCCACCTTCTGGAGCCGCGACGACGACCTGGTGATCACCGGCGACCAGATCCTGTCGTCGATCAGCCCCAATATCGGCGTCTACGTGACCGAGCCGATGGCTGATCCGCTGGCCGACTGGCTGGAGACCTGCGAGCGGCTGGCGCCGATGGCGCGGCCCGGGCACCTGGCGCTGGGGGGGCACAAGCTGCCCTTCACCGGCCTGCCGACCCGGATGCGGCAGCTGATCGACAACCATCACGGCGCCCTGGCGCGGTTGCTGGAGGAGCTGGACAGCCCGAAACCCGCCTCGGACTGCTTCGCCGCGCTCTTCAAGCGGCGGATCGGGCCGGGCGAATACGGGCTGGCGCTGGTTGAAGCGGTGGCGCATGTGAACCATCTCTATCACGAGGGCCTGGTGACCCGGACCCGCCGCGGGGACGGGGCCTGGCTCTACCAGCGCAAGGGGTAGGGGCATGGACGAGAAGATCGAGACCGCCGCCGAACGGGCCGAGAGCGAGGCGATCCCGCGCCTCCACGAGGT
>JAGRMU010000182.1:607-1252 GCA_020441165.1 Sedimentitalea sp. | reverse complement strand
CGGCTGATCCTCTACATCCGCAATTTCGAGAAGCAGCTCGATTCCGAGCACGAGGTGGCGATGGGCTTTGCCGGCGGCGATGCCGGTGTGCTGCGGATCGAGGGCATGGGCTTCTTCGATCCCGACATCGTGACATTCTACGGCCGCGACGCCTCGGGCGCCCGCACCCAGCTGATCCAGCATGTCAGCCAGCTGAGCGTGCTGCTGAGGGCGCTGCCGAAGCCGGTCGACTCCGAGCCGGCGACGCGGATCGGTTTTCGCCTGGCCGCGGACCTGGAAAACGGCTGAGCCGGGCGCGGTCCCGCGTTCCGGCGCCCTGGGCGATTGACGGGGCGGCGGGGATTTGCGATGGAAGGAACCAGCAGCGCGCGGCGCAAACCGGAAAGAGACGAGATGGCAGAGTTCAAGCACGGCGAGATGGACATCACCGAACAGACCCGGACCTTCGACGGGTTCATGCGCGTGGTCAGCAGGTTCGTGGTCGCGTGCATCGTCCTGCTGCTGTTCCTGGCGATCTTCGCCACCTGAGCGGGCCGCCGCGATGATGCGCGCCTTCCTGTGCATCGGCGCAGCACTGTTCCTGCTGGCCGGCTGCGCCACCAAGCAGCCCTTCGCCGATGCCACCGAGATCGCCGCGGTGTCCTA
>JAGRMU010000182.1:0-488 GCA_020441165.1 Sedimentitalea sp. | reverse complement strand
CTGAGCATCGTGCCCGAGCGGAACGACGTGCTCTTCGGGATCACGCCGCAGGTCGAGGCGGCCTATCGCGGCGCCCATGCGCGCAGCACGTTCCATGTCGTTCACCAGACCATCGAGGTGACGCCCGAGCAGGCCGAGACCGCCTATCAACTGGCGCTGAACAACGGTGCGGTGGCCGGTGCCTTCTGCTCGAACGCCACGTCCAACCTGCTGCGGCAGGTGCCGGGATTCGAATCGCTCCGCTCCACCATGTCGCCGACCCGGCTGGCCGAGGAGTTCGGCAAGATCCCCGGGGTCCGGACCGAATACTACTACGAGGACGACAGCCCCGACCTGCAGGCGGCGCTGAAGCAGGCAAATACCACCCTGGCGCAGCGCGGATACTAACCCCCTCGTCGTCGATGCCCTGCGCATCCGCCGCGCGGGTCAGCCCAGCAGGTAAAGGCAGAGATAGAGCGCGCCGGCCCCCGAGAAGACCGCCATCAGCA
>JAGRMU010000663.1:353-1034 GCA_020441165.1 Sedimentitalea sp. | reverse complement strand
CGGGGCCACCTTCCCGGTCCTGGCGTTGCCGATCTTCATCTTCGCGGGGATCGCGCTCTGGCGGCTGGCGACCATCGTGCGCCACTCGGCGCAGAACGCCGCCGAGCGCGACAAGGGCGACGAGACCGAGGCCCTGCAGCGCATCCCGGGCTTTGCCAGTTTCCTGGTCCTGCTGCTGCGGATCTCGGCGGTGCTGCCGGTGCTGGTGACCCTGGCGGGATACCTGCAACTGGCCCAGCACCTGGCCGACGCGATGGTGATGACCCTGCTGATCCTGGGCGTGGCGCTCTTCCTCTACAACGTCATCCTGCTGGCGATCGAGGGGCTGACCGGCGGGGTCAGCGAGGAGGACGAGAAGCTGCCGCTGATGCCGATCGTCGTGGTCTTCATGCTCGGCCTCGCGATCCTGCCGCTGCTGGCGCTGGCCTGGGGCGCGCGCACCACCGACATCGCCGAAACCTGGCGCTTCCTGAGCAACGGCATCCGGATCGGCGACGCGACGCTGTCGCTGAACGGGCTGGTGACGCTGGTGCTGGTCTTCGCCATCGGCCTGCTGGCGACGCGCTGGATCCAGCGGCTGCTGCGCGAGACGGTGCTGCCGCGCACCCGGCTCGACATCGGCGCGCGCTCGGCGCTGATCACCGGCGTCGGCTATGCCGGCTTCACCCTGGCGGGGCTGAT
>JAGRMU010000663.1:0-291 GCA_020441165.1 Sedimentitalea sp. | reverse complement strand
ATCGGTTTCGGGTTGCAGACCATCGTGTCGAACTTCGTCTCCGGCATCATCCTGCTGGTCGAGCGCCCGATCAAGGAGGGCGACTGGATCGAGGTCTCGGGCTATTCCGGCACGGTGCGCAAGATCGCGGTGCGCTCGACCCGGATCGAGACCTTCGACCGCCATGACGTGATCGTGCCCAACCAGGACCTGATCGCCAACCCGGTCAAGAACATGACCCTGACCAGCCAGGTCGGGCGGCTGATCATCCCGGTCGGCGTCGCCTATGGCAGCGATCTGGAAAAGACCCGC
>JAGRMU010000662.1 GCA_020441165.1 Sedimentitalea sp. | reverse complement strand
TGGTCCTTTTCGAGGTCATGGCCTCATGTTGATGTTCGGGTCGGGTGCCTTCAACGTACGCATCGCAGGTGCCTTGCTGGCCTGCAGCCGATTGAACGAGGTCACCGCGACTACCGTCCCGGCGGGACATCACAGGCTTGGCGTCAGGCCTGCAATCTCGGGGTCAGGTCATGCGTCTGTCATGCAGGTAGCTCTTTCCCCCATTCAAAGACTGTCCCGTCGACCCAGATGCAGTGGAGGATCACAGCTAGCTTCCGGGCGACAGCGACCTGCGCCTTCTTCATCCCGTTGCGCTTGGCAAGGCGCAGGCCCCATGTTTTCAGTGCGCACCATCGCTTTGTCCGGTGTAGCAGGACACTGGCCGCCTCGAAGAGATAGGTTCGAAGCAGCCGGTCTCCCCATCGCGACACGCGGCCGTTGGTGTCAGTTTGGCCGGATTGCTTGCGGCGAGGAGTCAGGCCGACGTAGGCGCCGACGGTCGCCGCACTTCGGAATCGCGAGGGGTCGTCGATCGTATGGCGGAACGTAAGCGCCGTCACTACGCCGATGCCTGGAACCGTCATGAGCCGTCGGGTAGTTTCGTCTTCCCGTGCGAGTTGGCGGACCCTCCGATCAAGCCCGTCCAATTCGCCACACACATTCGCATGGAAGGAGATCAGCGGCAGCAGCACTGGCCAAAGGATATGTCCTTCGCCCGATAGTTCCTCCACCCGGCGCCGGAACTGCCCGCCGATCGAGCGAGGAAAGATCTGGCCGCACTCCTTCAGCATGGCGCGCACCTGGTTCTCGAGATCCCGCCGGATCCGCACCAGGCGTGACCGAGTGATCAGAAGAGATCTGGCATGCTGGCTGGCCTCGCTCTTTACCGCGACCTCTCGATACCAGCCGATCCGGACCAGTTCAGCGAGCCCGCGAGCGTCATTCTCGTCGCTCTTGTTCATCCGCACCGAGAGCGCGGCATGGGCGTGGCGGGCGTCGATGCAAACCACTGGTAGACCGATCCGCCGGAGCTCATGCCACAGCCAGCTTGACATGGCACCGGTCTCGAAGCCGACGCGTTCGGCATGCGGCGCCTTCTTTCTCAACAGCGCTGCCAAGGCGCCGGGGTCGGAGGCCACGCGACCTTGATAGGTGGGCCGGCCGGTCTCATCCACGACACAGACGGAAGTCTCCCTCTGCGATAC
>JAGRMU010000181.1 GCA_020441165.1 Sedimentitalea sp. | reverse complement strand
GTGATCACCGCATCCGCCTCGGAGGCGATGATCTTGCGCGCATAAGGGGTGAAGTCCTTGACCTTGCCGATCGGGTGCAATTCGTTGCCGACGATCTCGATGTCCGGCCGCTTCTCGCCCAGCATGCTCACGGCGGCATCGGCCACCGCCTTGCCGAAGCTGTAGTCCTGGCCGATGATGTAGACCTTCTTGATGTCCTGGTTCTCGGCGATCACATCGGTCAGCGCGTCCATCTTGATGTCGGCGTTGGCATCGAAGCGGAAGTGCCAGAAATTGCAGTTCTCGTTGGTCAGCGCCGGATCGACCGCGGAATAGTTCAGGAACAGCACGCGGTCGTCGGGATTGCGCTTGTTGTGCTTCTCGATGGCATCGGTCAGGGCATGGGCGACGCCCGAGGAGTTGCCCTGGGCGACATAGCGGATGCCCTGATCGATAGCGACCTGCAGCTGGATCAGCGATTCCTTGGGGCTGACCTTGTTGTCGAAGGCCACCATCTCGAACATCTGCCCGTCCAGAACGCCGCCCTTGGCATTGACCAGCGTTTCGGCGGCGAATTCGTACTGGTGAAGGCCGTTGGTGCCGGTGCTGGCGAAGGGGCCCGACAGCGGATCGATATAGGCGATCTTGACGTTCTCGGCGAAAAGCGCGGTTGCGCTGACCGACAGCGCCAGCGCGGCCGTCAGGCCGAATGTGATCGTTTTTTGCATGTGATTACCTCCCAGACACGCAGCCCGACATGCTTGAGCGCATTTTGCGCCAGGCTTGTCCAAAATCCTTGCAGATCAACCGTCAAAGTCAAGCGTTCCGGCCGCGCAGAGTCCGCCGGGCCTTTCGCGGGTTGATCGGGGCGCCAGCAGGTTTTAGTAGGCCGACTGACCGAGTCTTCACCGCAATATCCCAGATGATATATTTTATATTATTTCAGTATTTTGGTCGCCAATTAGAATGTAGTAAATGAATATTGCGGGGTGAAGGCGCGGCGTTATGTCGATCGAGCCGCCACGCAACGAGTCTCACCATCTGCTTGGCAGCAATCGCGTCAAACGACGCTAGGTCACCTGATCGGGCGTTGGGTGCAGCCGCTTGCTGCAAGAGGTCAGAGCGCGCCGTCCCGCGCAACTCATGCGCAAAAAGCGTCTTCAGGCGCGCGCGAAAACGTCCGCCTCACCCGTCGAGCGCGCTCAGCCCGCGCTCTGCGAAGACGGGCACGTATTGTCCGATCTTCAACGCGCGCGCGGGGTTCGAGGCATTGCCGTCGAGCGCCCGCTTCAGCACCCCCTGGATGATCGCCGCCATCCGGAAGAAGCTGAACGAGAGGTAGAATCCGAAATCATCGACGTCCGGAAGTCCTCTTCTTTCGCAATATCTTGCAATGAAATCTTGATCCGATGGGAGACCCAGAGCGACCCTGTCGACTCCGGCCAGGCCGCGCCCTTCCGGCCCCTGCGGCATCTGCCACTGCATGATCACCGAGGCAAGATCGGCGTAGGGATGGCCGATGGTGCTGAGTTCCCAGTCCAGAACCGCCAGGCAGCGCGGAGAGTTGCGGTCGAAGATCATGTTGTCGATCCGGTAATCGCCATGCACCAGGGTGCGCTGGCCGTCCTCCTCGGGTATCCGGCGGGTCAATTCCTCGATCAGACGATCCATGGCCGGAACCGCTTCGGTCTCGGAGGCGCGGTACTGTTTCGACCAGCGGCCGACCTGCCGTTCGAAATAGTTCCCCGGCGGGCCGAAATCCGACAGGCCGACGGCCACAACGTCGACCGCGTGCAGGAGGGCCAGCACGCGGTTCATGTCGTCGATCACCGCGGCGCGGGTGGCGTTGTCGCAGCCCGGCATGGTCGGATCGCCGAAATTGCGCCCGTCCACATGCTCCATCACGTAAAAGGCCGAGCCGATCACCGCATCGTCCTCGCAAAGCAGATGCATCTTGGCCACCGGCACGTCGGTCCCCGCCAGCGCCTTCTGCACCCGGAACTCGCGGTCCACCGCATGGGCAGATTTCAGCAGCACGCCGGGCGGCTTGCGGCGCAGGACGTAGGTCCGGGCCGGCGTCTTGAGCAGGTAGGTCGGGTTGGATTGCCCGCCGGCGAATTTCGTCGCCGTCAACGGCCCCTCGAAGCCCGGGAGATGGGCGCGCAGATAGGCGGAAACCGCCTCGAGGTCCAGTGTCAGAGCCGTATTCGTCATTGCGCCCTCCTCAGCTGAACGTCACCATATCCGCCGCGGCGGGGGATGCGAAATGCGGCGTTGCGTTGAACTCGTGCAGAAGGAACGCCTGCACCGAAAAGAAGAACCGGGTCAGCGACGTGTTCTTGACCTGCAGGTTCAGCGCGATCATCTGGGCGGGCGGGGCATCGAGCGCGCTGGTCACCAGTTGCCCGATGGGACCGCCCGAGCTGATCACCAGCACCCGCCGCGCCTTCGTCCGGGTCGCGAAGGTGCGCGCCGCCGCGACCCTTTCGGCGAAAGCCGCCCAGGTCTCGGCCGCCCCGGTCACGCCACCCGCCTGCCAGTCCAGAATCGTCTCTCGCAAGGTGCGAAAATGCGTCTTGCGGTCGTGGCGCACCGGGTCCGGCACGACGCCGGCGAAGCGCGTGTTCAGCAGGTCGTGGAAGTCATATTCATCCAGCCCGGGATGGGTCTCGGGCTCGGCGTCGAACCCCATCGAGGCGAGCGTCTGGCGCTGCCGGGCGAGCGTCCCGGTCACCAGCCGGTCGGGCGTCCAGCCGATCTCGCGCAGATAGGTGCCGACCCGCTCCGCCTGCCGGTGGCCGAGCGCAGACAGGCGGTCATAGTCATCGGACCCGAACGAGGCCTGGGCGTGGCGGATGACCAGCAGCTCCGCCATTCAGGCCGGGCCGCCCGGTTCGCGCCGGGTCCGCGCCGCGCGCCTCATGGAAATTCCGCTGCGAGCCGCCGACCGGCCGCCAGGTATTCGCGCTCGATCCGGTCCACCAGATCCGACACATCGGTCACAGCGCGCACGTCGCCGATGCCCTGCCCGCTGCCCCAGATTTCCTTCCAGGCCTTGGGCTTGGAGGAGCCCGAGCCGAAGTTCATCCGCGAGGGATCGGACTCGGGCAGGCTCTCGGGATCGAGTCCCGCCGCCGTGATGGATTGCTTGAGGTAATTCCCGGAAACCCCTGTAAAAAGTGAGGATGTGACGATATCTTCCGCGCCGCCCTCGACGATCATCCGCTTGTACGCGGGCTGGGCATTGGCCTCGGTCGTGGCGATGAAGGGCGAACCCATGTAGCCGAAATCCGCGCCGATCGCCCGGGCCGCGAGCAGCGCGTCGCCGCTGGCGATGGCGCCCGACAGCAGCAGCGGCCCCTCGAACCAGGCGCGGATCTCGCGGATCAGCGCGAAGGGCGACTGCGGGCCGGCATGGCCGCCCGCCCCCGCCGCCACCGCGATCAGCCCATCGGCGCCCTTCTCGACGGCCTTGCGGGCGAAGCGGTTGTTGATGATGTCGTGCAGCGCGATGCCGCCGCAGTCATGAGCGGCGTCGTTGACCTCGACCCGCGCGCCCAGCGAGGTGATCCAGATCGGGACCTTCCAGCGGTGGCAGATCTCCAGATCGCGCTCGAGCCGCGCGTTCGAGCGGTGCACGATCTGGTTGACCGCGAAGGGCGCGGCGGGCCGGTCCGGATGGGCCTGGTTGTGACGATCCAGCTCCTCGGTGATCCGCGCCAGCCAAGTGTCGAGCAGCGGCGGCTCGCCCTCCGCCTCGCGGGCGTTGAGCGCGGGGAACGACCCGACGATACCGGCCTTGCATTGCGCGATCACCAGCTCCGGCCCCGAAACGATGAAGAGCGGCGCGCCGACCAACGGCAATCGCAGACCGCGCAGCGCCCTTGGCAGGTGGCTGTCATCGCGCGTCCAGGCGCCCATCACAGCACCTCGAACAGGCCCGCGGCCCCCATGCCACCGCCGACGCACATGGTGCAGACCACATGACGCGCACCGCGCCGCTTGCCCTCGATCAGCGCGTGTCCGACCATCCGGGCGCCCGACATGCCATAGGGATGGCCGATCGAGATCGCGCCGCCATCGACGTTCAGGAGATCGTCCGGAATGCCGAGCCGGTCGCGGCAATAGAGCACCTGGACGGCGAAGGCCTCGTTCAGCTCCCAGAGCCCGATATCGTCCATCGTCAGCCCGTGCACCTCGAGCAGGCGCGGCACCGCGAAGACCGGGCCGATACCCATCTCGTCGGGCTCGCAGCCCGTCGCCATCACTCCGACGCAGCGGCCAAGCGGCTCTACTCCGCGCCTTTGAGCCTGTTTCGCTTCCATCACCACCACTGCCGAGGCGCCGTCGCTGAGCTGGCTGGCATTGCCGGCGGTGATGTATTTCCCCTGCGCGATGCTGAGCCCGTCCTTGAAGACCGGCTGCAGCCCGGCAAGGCTCTCCAGCGTGGTGCCGGGGCGGTTGCCCTCGTCCTTCTCCAGTGTCACCTCGCGCTCCGAGATCTCCCCGGTTTCCCGATCCTGTACCTTCATCACCGTGGTCATCGGCACGATCTCGGCGTCGAAGCGCCCGGCCTGCTGCGCGGCGGCGGTGCGCTGTTGCGACTGCAGGGCATAGGCGTCCTGTGCCTCGCGGTCGATGCCATAGCGCGCGGCGACGGTCTCGGCGGTCTCCAGCATGGACATGTAGAGGTCGGGCTTGTGCGCCTTCAGCCAGGGATCCGCGCCCATGCGCAGATCGGGCGTCTGCACGGTCGAGATGCTCTCGACGCCGCCGCCGATCACCACGTCCATGCCGTCCAGAACCACCTGTCTGGAGGCGGCGGCGATCGCCATCATCCCGGACGCGCATTGCCGGTCCAGCGACATGCCCGCCACGGTGACCGGCAGCCCGGCCCGAAGCGCCGCCTGCCGCGCGATATTGGCGCCCGAGAACCCCTGCTGCAGGGCGGCGCCGATCACGCAATCGGCGATCTCGCCCGGATCGACGCCGGCGCGGGCGACAGCATGGCTGATGGCATGGGCGGCCAGGGCCTGTGGGGTGGTCGCGTTGAAGGCGCCGCGATAGGCCTTGCCGATGGGCGTGCGGGCGGTGGATACGATGACGGCGTCGCGCATGGGATCTCCTTGAGGGGTTCAGCCCCAATCCAGCGTCAGCCCGCGGGCCCTTGCTGCATTGGCGACGTATTTCTTCGTTTGTTCGAAAGCATTTGCCAGGTCTTCCTGACCTTCCGGGTCAGCGATCTTGGCGAATCGCGCCGCCACCGTCTCGGGCGTGTTCTCGGCCCCGTTCAGCGTGATGCCGAGGGTCTCATCGATGCGCG
>JAGRMU010000180.1 GCA_020441165.1 Sedimentitalea sp. | reverse complement strand
TGAGATACATCGCGAAGCGGATCAGTTCGACCGCGTGGGTGAAAGGATTGAGCGCGCAGATGTCGCGCAGAAGCGGCGAGCTCTCGGCCATCTTCCACAAGGGGTAGAGCGCGGTGGACAGGAAGAACATCGGGAAGATCACGAAATTCATCACCCCCGCGAAATTCTCCAGTTGCCGGATCGTCGACGAGATCAGCAGACCCAGCGCACCCAGCATCAGCCCGGTCAGGATCAGCACCGGGAACACCGCGACATAGCCCAGCGGCGGCATCACGATCCCGAAGAGCGCGGCGATGCCCAGGAAGACGTAGACCTGCAGGATCGACACCGCGACCCCGGCCAGCAGCTTGCAGAACAGCAGCCACCAGCGCGGCAGGCGGCTGGTCAGCAGCAGCCGCATCGAGCCCATCTCCTGATCGTAGACAAGGCTCAGCGAGGACTGCATCCCGTTGAAGAGCTGGATCATGCCGACCAGTCCCGGCACGATGTAGACCTCGTAGGTGATGTAGGTCTGATAGGGCGGGATGATCGAGAGGCCGAGCGCGGCGCGGAACCCCGCGGCGAAGACCACCAGCCAGACCAGCGGACGTACCAGCGCCGCCAGGAACCGGCTGCGCTGGTGCAGGAACCGCAGCGCCTCGCGCAGCACGATGGCCCGAAGCGCGACCAGATAGGGCCTCATAGCGCCGGCTCGACGCTGATGTCGGTCATCGCGATGAAGGCGTCGATCAGGCTGCCTTGCCCGGCGATCTCGGCGGCACGCTTGTGGCAGAGCACCCGGCCCTTGTGCAGCACCACAACGTCGTCGGTCTCGCGGATCTCGTCGACCAGATGGGTGGCCCAGAAGACTAGCAGCCCGGTGTCGGCCAGGTCGTGGGCATGGGCGGTGATCGCCCGCCGGCTGGCCGTGTCGAGCCCGACCGTCGGCTCGTCCAGCAGCAGCACCTCGGGCCCGTGGATCAGCGCACGCGCGATTTCCATCCGCCGCCGGTGGCCGCCGTTCAGCGCGCGCGCCTTCTCCTGCGCGCGCTCGCGCATGTCGAGCCGGTCGAGCGCGGCGTCGATGTTGCGCCGCGCCTCGGCCCCCGACAGGCCCTGCAGCGCCGCGAAATAGCGCATGTTCTGCGCCACCGTCAGGTCGAGATCGAGCGTCTGCTGCTGGAAGACCACGCCGATCTTGCCGAGCGCCGCGCGGGCCTCGCGCGCCAGGTCATGGCCCGCGAGGCGGATGGTTCCCTCGGGCGTGACCAGCAGCCGCGTGAGCAGCGAAAAGAGCGTGGACTTGCCCGCCCCGTTCGGCCCCAGCAGGGCGCAGAACCTTCCGCTATCGATCTCGAACGAGACATCGTCCAGCGCCAGTTTCGCGCCGTAGCGATAGCTCACGCCCGCGACGCTGAGCGTGCCCATCGCCTACTGGATCACGATCTCGACCCGCTGGCTCTCGCCGGTCGATCCCGGCTGGCGCAGGAAATAGCTGCCGGGCTTGATCGCGATGAACTCCATCTCGAGGCTTCCCGCCTCGTCGAACTCGAAGCTGTCGATGCCGAGCGGGCGGATCTCGATGCCGTTGATGACGACCTCGTTGATCCAGATCGCGCGGAAAAAGCCCGCGCCCTCCAGCGCCAGCTCGCCCGTTCCGTCCGCCTCGATCTCGATCTCGTAGGCGGTGCCCGATTTCAGCATCAGCGGCGCCTCGGCGATCGGCTTGCCCACCGAGAGGGTCAGCGGCGGCAGATCCTCCTTGTTGGAACTGGACAAGAGGCCAGCGAAGCCAAGCTCTTGGGCGGCGGCGGGCATGGCCAGCAGGCAGGCGCAGAGCGCGGGGATCAGTCTCATGTCGTATCTCCTTCTTGGGGTTGCAGTGTCGCCGGGCTTCCGCCCAGCGTGAGGATGCGCGTCGCAAGCCGATCGGCCTCGGCGGGCACATGGGTGACGAACAGGGTGGCGGGCCGGGTCTCGGCAATCAGCGCCGCGGTCAGGTCCATCATGGCGCCGGCGGTGGCAGCGTCAAGGGAGGCGAAAGGCTCGTCCATCAGCAGAAGCTGGGGCCGGCCGGCGAAGGCGCGGGCCAGCGACAGCCGCCGCCGCTGGCCCAGCGACAGCTGCCCCGGATAGAGATCGGCCTTGTCGGCCAGCCCGACCCGCTCCAGCGCCGCGGCAAGCGCTTCCGGGCGCAGCTCCGGGTGCACCAGCGCGAGATTGGCCCGCGCCGGGCGCCAGTCCAGCAGCACAGGCTCCTGAAACACCATGGCCATGCGCTCCAGCCGGGTGATGCGGCCGCGAAAGTCCCGGTCGATCCCGGCGATCAGGCGCAGCAGCGTGGTCTTGCCGACGCCCGAGGGGCCGAGCAGCGCCACCGTCTCGCCGGGTGCGACGGCAAACCGGACATCACGCAGCACCGGAATGCCGTGAAACGCCTTCTCGATCACCTCGACCGAGATCATGCCGTCCGCCAGCGCCGCGCCCGGCGTTCCCAGGGTTGCAGGATCGTCCATTCGATGGCGAGCATCACCGCGATGAAGGACAGCGCATAGATCAGCACATGGGTCACGTCGAAGAGCTGGAAATAGAGGTGGATCTGGAACCCCACCCCGTTCGAGCGGCCGAGGAACTCCACCACCAGCACGATCTTCCAGATCACCGCCAGCCCCGAGCGCGCGGCGGCGGCGATGAACGGCGCCAGCTGCGGCAGGATCACGTGGCGCAGGTAGGTGCGGCGGGACATGCGGAACACCTGCGCCATCGCCTTGAGGTCCGGATCGAGCGCCCGCGCGCCCTCGCGGATGACGATGGTGACGTTGGGGATCTTGTTCAGCGTGACGGCGGCGATGGCGGCGGTCTCGTTCAGGCCGATCCACAGGTAGCACAGCACGATCAGCACCAGCGCCGGCAGGTTGAGGAAGACCACCAGCCAGGGATCGAACCAGCGGTCGAAGCGCGGGAACAGGCCCATCGCGAGACCGAGCGCCAGCCCCAGCGACATCGCCAGCGCGAAGGCCCAGACCACCCGCACCAGCGTCCGCCAGAGGTGGTAGACCAGATCGCCCGAGACGATCTCGGCCCACCACGGGGCCAGCAGGGCCTGCGGCATCGGCAGGATCTGGGGGTCCCCGGTCGCCCAGGCGGCGGCGATCCAGAGCGCCAGCAGCCCGGCCAGCGACAGCGCCCGGACCGCGGCGGGCGGCACCCGCGGGGGCGGGGAAAGGTCACTCGATCGGGACAAACAGACCCTCGGGAAGCGCGGTGGCATCGCCGACCAGCGCCGCGCCGCCCAGGCTGGCCATCAGCTGCAGGAAGGCGTCGGCGCCGGCCGGATCGATCGGGCCTCGCCGCGGAATGCCGGCGCGGAAATCGTCGCGCACGGTCCGGAACTCGGCCTCGCTGCCGGCGTTCATCCGCTCGCGCAGCGCCTCCCAGGCGGCATCGTCGCTCGCCAGCACCTCCTTGGCCTGCCGCGAGGCGTCATAGAAGGCCTGCGCAAGGCCCGGGTTTTCGGCCAGGAAGCTCTCCTTGACCACATAGCCCAGAAGCGGCACCTCGGGGTCGAGCCCCAGGGCGCGGCTCGCCTCCTCCACCGAGATCAGCTCGCGCATCCCCTCCGCCTTCATCTTGGCCAGGAAGTGCCAGAAGTTGATCGCGCCATCCACCTCGCCGGACAGCCCCGCCTTGTAGATCAGCGGCGGCGCGCCGAACACCTGCTCGGTCTCGCTGGCCAGATCCATGCCGAGCTCCTGTTCGGCATAGGCGCGCAGGATCAGCCAGCTCTTGTCGAGCGGACCCCCGGCGATGCCGATCTTCTTGCCCGCGAGATCGGCGAGCGTCTGCGCCGGGCTGGCCTCGGCGACCACCAGGCCACCCACCGCCTTAGAATAGGGGACGAACACGTAATCCCGGCCCGCCGCCCGCTGGCGCGCCGCCCAGATCCAGTCGACCACGATCATGTCGGCGGCGCCGCCCTCGAAGGCCACCCGCGTCGCGCCATTGTCGGCAAAGGGCTGCATCTGGAGCGCGAAGCCGTGTTCGGCGTCGAAGCCGTTGGCACGGATGGTGTCGAGCTCCCAGTTGACGGTGCCGACCTGCAGCACCGCGGCGCGGATCACCGGCGTTTCGGCCCGCCCGGCGGTGGTCGCCAACACCAGGATCAGGCCCAGC
>JAGRMU010000661.1 GCA_020441165.1 Sedimentitalea sp. | reverse complement strand
GAGGGCTGACTTCTTCAGCGGCCTGTTAAGGGCTTGTTAAGCCTCTCTTAACCTTGTCCGGCACAGTCTGGCGCGATTGCCTTTGAGAATTGCGCCGGACTGCCACGATGAGCCCCCTATCCCTGCGGCTGCTGGAGGATGTCTCCCCGGCGCCACTCCCGAGCCAGCCGCGCAAGCCGCTGGGCCGCCACCTCGTCGACAGCGGCATCATCACGTCGGACCAGCTGGTGCAGGCGCTCCAGATGCAGCTGCGCCTGCGCGCCCCGATCGGCGAGATCCTGGTCTCCGAAGGCTGGGCCGCCAGCGACGACATCCAGGAAGCGCTGGCCCGCCAGCACGGGCTGCAGCGCGCCGATCTCGTCGCCCAGCCGCCGGATGCGGCGCTTTGCGAAACCCGCCCCTACCAGTTCTGGCTGAAACACCGCGCGATCCCCTGGATGCAGGTTGGCGAGATGGCCCTGGTCGCCACCGCGCGCCCCGACGATTTCGCGGCGCTGAAAGCCGAGCTTGGCGACGGTTTTGGCATCGTGCTGCCGGCGCTGGCCAGCGACGCCCAGATCGCCGGCGCCATCGCCCGGCAGTTCCGCGAGCCGCTGGCCGTCGCCGCCGGTGCCCGGGTGGCGGCACGGTTCAGTTGCCGAACCTGGCAACGCGGGCGCGGTGTCGCCCTGGCCGCCCTGCTGGTCGGCCTCGCCGCCGTGCTGATCGCCGCGCCGCTCTGGTGCATCGCGGCGCTGAGCCTGCTGGCCACCGCGACGCTGCTGATGTTCACCGCGCTGAAACTTGGCGCCTTCGTTGCACATTTGCTCAGCCATCGGCACCTGACGGCGCCGGGCCCGGACTGCGTGGCGCTCGAATCCGGCTATCGCCTGCCCAAGGTATCGGTCCTGGTGCCGCTCTTCCGCGAGACCGAGATCGCCGGGCATCTGATCCGCCGCCTCGGGCGGCTGACCTACCCCAAGGCGCTGCTGGATGTTGTGCTGGTGCTCGAGGAAGCAGACGAGCTGACCCGCGAAACCCTCGCCCGGACCGAGCTGCCGGCCTGGATCCGGGTGGCCGAGGTGCCGGCCCATGGCGCCCTGACCACCAAGCCGCG
>JAGRMU010000179.1:9019-14734 GCA_020441165.1 Sedimentitalea sp. | reverse complement strand
TGGCCTATCACACCGCCGTCGCCAAGGGCACGGATGTCGACCAGCCGCGCAACCTGGCGAAATCGGTGACGGTGGAATAGGCGATGGGCAAGCGCTTCGAGCGACTCGACGACAGCCATCGCCGCTTCATCGCCGAGCAGCACCTCTACTTCGTCGCCACCGCCGCGCCGGAGGGGCGGGTGAACCTCTCGCCCAAGGGGATGGACTCGCTGCGGGTTCTCGGGCCGAACCGCATCCTCTGGCTGAACCTGACCGGCAGCGGCAACGAGACCGCGGGCCATCTGCTGGAAAGCCCGCGGATGACGCTGATGTGGTGTGCGTTCACCGCCCGCCCGATGATCCTGCGCGCCTTCGGCACGGCGCGCACGATCCGGCCCGATGACGCCGATTGGGCCGAGCTCGCCGCGCAGTTCCCGCCCCAGCGCGGCGCCCGGCAGATCTTCGACCTGGCGGTGGACCTGGTGCAAAGCTCCTGCGGCTATGCGGTGCCGTTCATGGACTTTCGCGGCGACCGCGATACGCTGCGGCACTGGACCGAGGACAAGAGCGACGCCGAGCTGCGCACCTATTGGCGCGAGCGCAACGCCGAAACCATCGACGGCAAGCCCACCGGGCCGGGATGATCGGCCCCTACCTGGCCCGAATCGAGGCCCATGCGGACCCGGAGCGGGCGCGCGGCATGGCTGCATACCACAAGGCGGACCGCCCGTATCTGGGCGTGCCCAACCCGGTTCTGAACGCATTGACGCAAGACTGGCGGCGCCGTCTCGATCCGGACAGCCGGCTGCGGCTCGCCGACGCGCTCTGGCGCGCCGACATCCACGAGACCCGCCTGGCCGCGGCCAAGCTGCTGACCCAGACGCGCATCGAGCCCGACGCGGCGGTCTGGGCGCTGATCCGCGGCTGGGTGCCCGAGTTCGACGCCTGGGCGGTGTCCGATCATGCCTGCATGGCCGGGCAGAAGCGGCTGGTGGCCGAACGCGCGCGCCTGGACGAGGTCGACACCTGGACGCGCTCCGATCACATGTGGACCCGGCGCGCGGCGCTGGTGATGACCTTGCCCTGGGCGCGGATGCCCGATCCCGGGCCACAGGACCGGGCGCGGCGCGAGCGCATCCTCGGCTGGGCGGCGCGCTACGCCAGCGATCCCGACTGGTTCATCCAGAAGGCCGTGGCCTGGTGGCTTCGCGATCTGAGCAAGCGTGACGCGTCGCAGGTGCGGGCGTTCCTGGACGCCCACGGCGCCGCGATGAAACCCTTCGCCCGCAAGATCGCCGGCACCTACCTAAACCGGTGAGTGCGGCGCCGAAGCCCCTTGCCGCGACCGGGCGCGCACTTTACCTAAGCTCCATGACCGCCCCACTGATCGATCCCTTCGCCCGCGCCATCACCTATCTGCGCGTCTCCGTCACCGACCGGTGCGATTTCCGCTGCGTCTACTGCATGTCCGAGAACATGACCTTCCTTCCCAAGAAGGAATTGCTGACGCTGGAGGAGCTCGACCGGATGTGCACCGCCTTCATCGGCATGGGGGTGCGCAAGCTGCGCATCACCGGCGGCGAGCCGCTGGTGCGTAAGGGCATCATGACCTTCTTCCGCGCGATGACCCGGCATCTCGAGACCGGCGCCCTGGGCGAGCTGACGCTGACCACCAATGGCTCGCAGCTGGCCCGCTTTGCGGACGATCTCTTTGCGGCCGGGGTGCGCCGGGTCAACGTCTCGCTGGACACGCTGGACGAGGGCAAGTTCGCGCAGATCACCCGCTGGGGCCGCCTCGCCCAGGTGCTGAACGGCATCGACGCGGCGCAGCAGGCGGGGCTCAGGATCAAGATCAACGCCGTGGCGCTGAAGGGCTTCAACGAGGACGAGCTGCCGACAATCACCGAATGGTGCGCCGCGCGCGACATGGACCTGACCTGGATCGAGGTGATGCCGATGGGCGATATCGGCAACGAGAACCGCCTCGACCAGTTCTGGTCGCTGAAGGACGTGCGCGCCGCATACGAGCGCGCCTATACCGTCGCCGACCTGGCCGAGCGCAGCGGCGGGCCGGCGCGCTATGTCCGGCTGGAGGAAACCGGGCAGAAGATCGGCTTCATCACCCCGCTCAGCCACAATTTCTGCGAAAGCTGCAACCGGGTGCGCCTGACCTGCACCGGCGAGCTCTACATGTGCCTGGGCCAGGAGGACATGGCCGATCTGCGCGCGCCGCTGCGCGATCATCCCGGCGACGACACAGCGCTGCGCGCGGCGATCCGCGCCGCCATCGAGCACAAGCCCAAGGGCCACGATTTCGATTATTCCCGGCAGCAGCCGGGCGGACAGATGTCACGCCACATGAGCCACACGGGCGGCTGATGCCGCGCCCGGCCCGCGCGCTGACCCTGCCGCTGCGCCTCTATCGCGGCGCCACGACGGTGATCGCGCCGCTGGTCTGGGCAGTGGTCTCGCGCAAGCTGCGCCGCCACGGGGTGCCCGCCGAGCGGATGCACGAACGGCTCGGCGTCGCCACCCAGCAACGCCCGGTGGGGCCGCTGGTCTGGTTCCATGCCGCCAGCGTCGGCGAGAGCCTGTCGGTGCTGGCGCTGATCGCGGCGATGGCGGAGCGGCTGCCGCAGACCTCGTTCCTGATCACCAGCGGCACCGCCACCTCGGCCGAGCTGATCGGCAAGCGCCTGCCACCGCGGACCGGGCACCAGTTCGCCCCGCTCGACGCGGCCGGGCCGGTGGGCCGCTTCTATGCCCATTGGCGCCCCGATGCCGGCATCTTCGTGGAAAGCGAGCTCTGGCCGCTGATGCTGGTGCGCGGCGCCGCGCGGGGCATGCCGCTGGCCCTGCTGAACGCGCGGCTTTCCGAGAAATCGGTGCGCGGCTGGCGGCGGGTTCCGCAGACCGCGCAGGCGGTTCTGGACAGCTTCACCGTGATGATCACCCAGAACCGCAAGTCCGCCGACGACCTGCTGGCGATGGGGGCGGATCCGGACCGGGTCCGCTCCGGGGTCAACCTGAAATCCACCTCGGCGCCGCTCCCGGTCGATCCCGAGACCCTGGCCGCGTTGCACGCGGCGCTGGACGGCCGGCCGGTCTGGGTCGCCAGCTCCACCCATCCCGGCGAGGAACCGGTGGTGCTGGCGGCGCACAAGGCGCTGCTGGAGGAGATCCCCTCCCTCTGCCTGCTGCTGGTCCCGCGCCACCCCGATCGCAGCGACGAGGTCGCGGCGTTGATTTCGGGTGCCGGGCTGAGCTGCGCGCGGCGGTCGCAAGCTCAGCCGGTCACGGCGGATACGCAGGTCTATCTCACCGACACGCTGGGCGAGACCGGCACCTGGTATGCGCTGTCGCGGGTGGTCTTCCTGGGCGGCTCGCTTCTGCCCATCGGCGGGCACAACCCGTTCGAGCCGGCGCTGGCCGGGGCCGCGGTTCTGACCGGCCCGCATGTGGCCAATTTCGCCGAGACCTTCGCGCCGCTTCTGGCCTGCGGCGCGGCGTTGGAAGTGGCCGATGCCGACGCGCTAGCGCGGGCCACCCTGCTCTGGCTCCGCGAGCCGGCGCGGCTGGAGGCGGCCGCTTCGGCGGCGGCAGCTTTCGTCGCGGACCGGCAGTCGGCGCTGGCCGAGATCGTCGACACGCTCTGTTCGGAACTGGCCCTCGAGCCGCGCGATGCCTGATCTCTATGTCACCAATTTCAACCGCAATTTCACCGGCGTCAGCGCCACCGCCGCCAACGTCCTCCGCCAGCAACTGGCAATGCACGATCTGCGGCTGGTCGGGTACCCCCTGCCCGGTTGTCCCGCGCCGATCCCGCTGGCGCAGGCGCGGCAGCTGACGCGGCACCCGCCCGAGGGTCGGGGTTTCGCGATCTGGCATGTGCGCCGCAATCCCGAGATGCGCGCGGCGCTCTGGCTGCGCGACGTGCTGCGCCGACAGATCCGCATCGTCTTCACCTCGGCGGCGCAGCGCCGGCATTCGGCCGTGCCGCGCTGGCTGATCGCGCGCATGGACGCGGTGATCGCCACCACCGAGGCTGCAGCGGATTTCGTGCCGAACGTGCATGCGGTGGTCCCGCACGGTGTTGATACCGATCTCTTCACCCCCGCCGCGGACCGCGCCTCGGACTGGGCCGCCCAAGGCTTCGGCGGCACCCTGGGCATCGCGACGCTGGGCCGGATCCGGCCCGAGAAGGGTACCGATCTCTTCGTCGAGGCGATGCTGCGGCTCCTGCCGAACCTGCCCGGCGCCATGGCCCTGGTGCTGGGCCGCGCCGCGCCAGAGCATCAGCCCTTCCTGCGCGGCCTCCAGGCGCAGGTGGCCGCGGCGGGCCTCGCAGGGCGCATCCTCTTTCCGGGCGAGATCCCGGCGGGCGAGCTGCCCGCGCTGATGCGGTCGCTGTCGCTGGTTGTCCAGCTGCCGCGCTACGAGGGCTACGGGATGGTTCCGCTCGAGGGCATGGCCAGCGGCGTGCCCTTCGTGGCCAGCGATGCCGGCTCCTACCGCGCCTTCGCCGCGCAGGGGCAGAGCGGCGCGATCGTGGCGCAGGACGCCCCGGCCGAGGCCGCCGAGGCCGCCGCCGCGATCCTCGCCGACGCGGGCCGCCATGCCGCAATGGCGCGGGCGGCGCGCGAGATCGCCGAAACCCGGTTCAGCGCCGCCGCCGAGGCCGCCGGGATCGAGGCGGTCTACCGGCAGCTCTGGGACTCGAATTTGCGACGGTAGCCCGGCACGGTTTCGATCCCAAGCCGCCTAGAAGTTTCTGGGGGAAATACCTGCTCCCGATCGACCCACCACGTCCGGTCAAGCGGCCCGATCTGCCCCTGCTTCCGCGGCGGAGCCTGACGGGACGGTGGGCGGGGCGATCCGCGCAGCGCGCGGGAGCGCCGTCCCGCCGGCTCAGGCGGCCGGCATGCGCTGCTCGACGATCTCGGCCCACCAGCTGCAGCCGGCGGGGATCGCCTCGTCGTTGAAATTGTATTCGGGGTGGTGGACCATCGCGGTGTCGCCGTTGCCGACCAGGATATAGGCGCCGGGGCGTTCCTCGAGCATGAAGGCGAAATCCTCGCCGCCCATCACCAGCGGCGCGTCCTCGCAGGCGCCGGAGACCTTGCGCGCCACCTCGGCGGCGAACTCGGTCTGCTCGGGGTGGTTGACCATCACCGGATAGCCGCGGTGATAGGCGACGCTGGCGGTGCCGCCGAAGGTCGCCGCCACGCCGGTGCAGATCTCCTTGATGCGGGTCTCCGCCAGATCACGCATGCCGTGGCTCATGGTGCGCACCGTGCCCTTCAGATGCACCTTCTGCGGGATCACGTTGAACGCCTTCGAGGAGGTCTCGAAGGAGGTCACCGAGACCACCACCTGATCGACCGGATCGGCATTGCGGCTGGCGATGGTCTGCAGGGCCATGACCGTCTGCGCCGCCATCACCGTGGTGTCCACCGTCTCCTGCGGCTTGGCCGCGTGCCCGCCCTTGCCCTCCAGCTCGATGTCGAACTGGTCGGTGGCGGCGAAGAAGGCGCCTGGACGGATCGCGAAGCTGCCCACCGGCTTGCCCGGCCAGTTGTGCATGCCATAGACCTCCTGAATGCCCCAGCGCTCCATCATCCCGTCGTCGCACATCTCCTTGCCGCCGCCGCCGCCCTCCTCGGCGGGCTGGAAGATCACCACCACGGTGCCGTCGAAATTGCGCGTCTCGGCCAGGTACTTGGCCGCGCCCAGCAG
>JAGRMU010000179.1:0-8914 GCA_020441165.1 Sedimentitalea sp. | reverse complement strand
CCGATCACCCGGCCCTTGCTGTCGGACTTGCCCCTGATCACGCCGACGACGCCGGTGCGGCCGATGCCGGTGGCGATCTCGTCGCAGCCGAAGGCCTTCAGCTTCTCGGCCACCAGCGCGCTGGTCCGGTGCGTCTCGAACAGGATCTCGGGGTTCTCGTGGATGTCCCGGCGCCAGGCGGTGATCTCGTCCTGCAATTCGGCGAAGCGGTTCTTGACGGGCATGTCGGTCTCTCCTCGTGATGGGTTGGCGGGCGGCGCCGGGGGTCGGCGCGTCAGGCGGCGGGCATCCGGCGCTCGACCAGTTCCGCGAACCAGCTGCATCCCGCCGGGATCGCGTCGTCGTCGAAATCATAGGCCGGATGGTGGCACATCGCCGTGTCGCCGTTGCCGATGAACATATAGGCTCCGGGCCGGGCTTCAAGCATGTAGGCGAAATCCTCGGCCGGCATGATCGGATCGACTGTGTCGTTCACCGCGCCGGACACGCTGCGCGCGACCTCGGCGGCGAAGGCGGTCTGCTCGGCATGGTTGATCGTCGCGGGATAGCCCGGCGACCAGATCACCTCGGCGCTGGCGCCGAAGGCCGAGGCGGTGTCCTCGGCGATGCGCCGGATGCGCTCCTCGGCCCGCACCCGCCACTCGGGATCGAGGGTGCGCACGGTGCCCTGCAGCCGGGCGCTCTGGGCGATCACGTTGCTGGCCGCGCTGTCGGTCTGGAAGGTACCCACCGTGACCACCACGCGCTGGATCGGATCGACGTTGCGCGCCACGATCGATTGCAGCGTCACCACGATCTGCGCCGCCACCAGCGTGGTGTCCACGGCCATGTGGGGCGCCGCGGCGTGCCCGCCCTTGCCGGTCACCCGGATCTCGAACTCGTCGGCCGAGGCCAAGAGCGCGCCGGGCCGGGTCGCGAACTGGCCCACCGGCAGGCCGGGCATGTTGTGCATGCCATAGACCTCCTGGATCCCCCAGCGGTCCATCAGCCCGTCCTCGACCATCGCCTTGCCGCCCGCCCCGCCCTCCTCGGCGGGCTGGAAGATCAGCACCGCGGTGCCATCGAAATTGCGCGTCTCGGCCAGGTAGCGCGCCGCGCCCAGCAGCATCGCGGTATGCCCGTCATGGCCGCAGGCATGCATCTTGCCCTCGACGGTGCTGGCGTAATCGCGCCCGGTCGCCTCGCGGATCGGCAGCGCGTCCATGTCGGCGCGCAACCCGATCACCCGGCCCTTGCTGTCGGTCTTGCCCCTGATGACCGCCACCACCCCGGTCCGGCCGACACCGGGCGTGATCTCGTCGACCCCGAAGTCCCGCAGCCGCTCGGCGACGAAGGCGGCGGTCTCGTGCACGTCATAGAGCAACTCGGGGTGGGCATGCAGGTGCCGGCGCCAGCCGGTAATCTCGGCATGCATCTCGGCCAGACGGTTCTTGATCGGCATCGGCTATCCCTGCTGCAGGCGGCTCACCAGCCGGTCCATGAAAGCGTGGCCGGCCTCGAACTGCGCCACGGTGATGAATTCGTCGGGCTGGTGCGCCTGCGCGATGCTGCCCGGCCCGCAGACCACCGCCGAATAGCCCGCCGCCTGGAACTGCCCGGCCTCGGTGCCGTAGCTGACCACGTGGGCAGCGTTGTCACCGGTGATCGCGCGCACCAGCGCCTCGGCCGCGCCCTCCGGCTCGGGCGCAAGGGCGGGCACCAGGAACCGCTCCGAGATCTCGATCCGCGCCTCGGGGCGCACCGCCTGCATCTCGGCCTCGACCTCGCGCACGCGGGCAAGATACCGCGCGCGCCAGTCCTCAAGCCGCTCGCCGGCGACGACGCGGAAATCCATGCAGAAGCGGCAGTCCTTGGCGGTGATGTTATGGGCGGTGCCGCCCGCGATCATGCCGACATGGGCCGTGGTGTAGGGCGGATCGAACATCGCCGCCAAGGGCGACGGGTCCTGCGCGCTGTTGGCGGCGTTCACCGCGTTGGCCCAGTCGACCAGCCGGGCGCCGCACATGATCGCGTTGACCCCGGTATGCAGGAGCGAGCTGTGCACTTCGAAGCCGATCAGATGGGTATCGAAGCCGATCCCGCCCTTGTGGCCGGTGACCGCCTGCATCGAGGACGGCTCGCCGACGATCACCGCCGCCCCCTTGGGCAGCACCTCCTGCATCGCCGCGATCATCGGCGGGGCGCCGGTGCAGCCGACCTCCTCGTCGAAGCTCAGCGCCAGTTGCAGCGGCCGGCGCACCCCGCGGCGCTCGGCCTCGACCAGCGCCCAGATCGCCAGCGCGTCGAACCCCTTCATGTCGCAGGTGCCGCGGCCGAAATACTTCCCCGCGCGCTCGACCAGTTCGAACGGATCGCTGGTCCAGGGCTGGCCGTCCACCGGCACCACGTCGGTATGGCCCGAGAGCACCACCGCGCCCTCGTCCCAGGGGCCGACATGGGCGAAAAGCGCCGCCTTGTGCGGCTGCGCGTGATCGACCCAGCGATGCGCCTCGATGCCGTGACCGGCGAGATAGTCCGCGACCCAGTCGACCAGCGGAAGGTTGGTGTCGCGGCTGACCGTGGGAAAGCCGATCAGCTGCGCCAGGATCGCCGCCGGGGGGAGCGTTTCGGCCATCTCAATACCCGCTGTCGGTGGTCAGCACGTAATGGCCCGGCTCGACCTCGGAATAGACCGAGGGCTCGGGCCGGTAGTCCACCGGATGGATCGGCGAGGGGATCGGCTTGAAGTTCAGGTCCTTCTCGGACTTGCGCCGGCGCGGATCGGCGATCGGCACCGCCTTCATCAGCGCCTGGGTGTAAGGGTGCTGCGGGTTCTCGAAGACCCGGGCGCGCGGACCCAGCTCGACGATGCGGCCCAGGTACATCACCCCGACCTGGTGACTCACCCGTTCCACCACCGCCATGTCATGGCTGATGAAGAGGAACGACAGGCCGAGGTCCGCCTGCAGCTCCATCATCAGGTTCAGCACCTGCGCCTGCACCGAGACATCGAGCGCCGAGACCGCCTCGTCGGCGATGATCAGCTTGGGGTTCAGCGCCAGGGCGCGGGCGATGGCGACGCGCTGGCGCTGCCCGCCCGACAGCTCGTGCGGATAGCGGCGCATGAAGTTGCGCGGCAGCTCGACCCGGTCGAACAGCATCGACACCCGCTCGCGGATCGCATCGGCGGAATTGTTGCCATAGTTGCGCAGGGGTTCGGCCACCTGGTCCATCAGCTGCATCTGCGGATTGAGCGAGGCGAAGGGATCCTGGAAGATCATCTGCATGTCGAGCCGCGCCTCGCGCAGCCCGCGCGGACCCAGCTGCATGATGTCGACGCCGTCGAGGTCGATCGTCCCCGACAGCGGCTCGACCAGGCGCAGGATCGAGCGGCCGGCGGTGGATTTTCCGCAGCCCGATTCCCCCACGAGGCTGAGCGTCTGGCCCCGGTTGAGGGTGAAGGACACGTCCTCGACCGCGTGCACGTTGGCGATGGTGCGGCGGAAGAAGCCGCCCTTGACGGGAAACCGCGTGGTCAGGTTCCGGACGGTCAGCAGCACCTCGTCGGTGCCCAGGATCGGCGCGATCTTCTGCCCCTCGACGCCGAGCAGCTTCATCGGCTCGGGCGCCGCCTTGCCGCGCATCTCGCCCAGCTTGGGCACCGCCGCCAGCAGCGCCTTGGTATAATCGTGCTGCGGGTTCTCGAAGATCTGCTCGACCGGGCCTTCCTCGACCTTGTTGCCGCGATACATGACCACGACGCGGTCGGCCATCTGCGCGACCACCGCCATGTCGTGGGTGATGAACATCACCGCGGTCCCGGTCTCGCGCTTGAGCCGGTCCATCAGCGCCAGGATCTCGGCCTGGATGGTCACGTCGAGCGCCGTCGTCGGCTCGTCGGCGATCAGCAGGCGCGGCTCGCAGGCCATCGCCATGGCGATCACCACCCGCTGGCGCATGCCGCCCGACAACTCGTGCGGGTATTGCTTGAGCCGCCGCGCCGGCTCGGGGATGCGCACCTCGCGCAGCAGCTCCAGCGCCCGCGCCTCGGCCTGCGCCCGGTCCATGCCGCGATGCACGCGCAGCCCCTCGGTCAACTGCCGCCCGACGGTGAAGACCGGGTTCAGCGCGGTCATCGGCTCCTGGAAGATCATCCCGATCTCGTTGCCGCGGATCTGGCGCATCAGCGCCTGGTCGGCCTTGGCCAGATCGATATCCTCGCCGTCCTTGCGGTCGAAGATCAGCGTGCCGCCGACGATCTCGCCGCCGCCGAACTCCACCAGCCGCATCAACGACAGCGACGAGACCGACTTGCCCGAACCGGATTCGCCCACGATGCACACGGTCTCGCCGGGCGAGATCGAGAACGAGACATCCTCGACCCCGACCACCGGCCCGTCCTTGGTCTGGAACTCGACCCTGAGGCCCGTGATCCGAGCAATCGGCTGATCCAGCACCGGCATCCCCCCAATGATCCGCGCGACAAACGCTAGGCCGCGCCGCGGCCCCGAGTCAAACCCTGTCGCGGTTTGCCCAAGGCGAGGCTTGCATTTTTTTGAAACTCTGTTTCGATGGTCCGGTATCCGTCAGGGGGAGCGGATCGCCCGCCGGGATCCTTTGGTCTCGCGTCATGGCGTTGACATGCCCCCCGAAAAGACGGCGCAACCGGCATCCGCGAGGAACGCGGAGACAATAAACGGCACGAACGTGTCCAACATGGAGTAAGAGATGAAGCTGAAAACCCTGATGCTCGGCGCGATCGCAAGCACGGCCCTGGCGCCCATGGCCATGGCCGAGCGCGGATCGGACGGCCATGTGAACATCATCTACTGGCAGGCGCCGTCGATCCTGAACCCGTTCCTGTCGGGCGGCACCAAGGACGTGGAATCCGCGTCGCTGGTGCTGGAGCCGCTGGGCCGCTTCGACCAGGACGGCAATCTGGTGCCGTTTCTGGCCGCCGAGATCCCCACCCTCGAGAATGGCGGCGTGTCCGAGGATCTGACCACGATCACCTGGAAGCTGAAGGAGGGCCTGCTCTGGTCCGATGGCACGCCGGTGACCTCGGAGGATGTGGTGTTCACCGCCAATTACTGCATGCATCCCGAAGGCGGCTGCGCGCAGCTGGCCAAATATGTCGGCGTGCAGTCGGTCGAGGCGCTGGACGATCTGACCGTCAAGGTCACCTTCAGCGAGCCCAAGCCCAACCCTTACGGCCCGTTCATGGGCGGCCAGTCGCCGATCATCCAGGCGGCGCAATTCGCCGACTGCCTGGGCGCCAAGGCCCCCGAATGCACCGAGGCCAACTTCAACCCGATCGGCACCGGCCCGTTCGTGGTCGACGAGTTCAAGCCCAATGACGTGATCACCATGTCGGCCAACCCCAACTATCGCGACCCGGCCAAGCCGGCATTCGCCACGCTGACCTTCAAGGGCGGCGGTGATGCCACCGCAGCCGGCCGGGCGGTTCTGGAAACCGGCGAGATGGACTATGCCTGGAACCTGCAGCTGGCCCCCGATGTCATTGCCAAGATGGAAGAGGGCGGCAAGGGCGTGACCATCGCCGGCTTCGGCACCCTGGTCGAGCGGATCGAGATGAACCTGACCGACGCCTCGCCCAGCCTGCCCGAGGGCGAGCGCTCGACCGTCAAGCATCCGCATCCGTTCCTGACCGACCTGAACGTGCGCAAGGCGATGTCGATGGCCATCGACCGCGATCTGCTGGTCGAGATCGGTTATGGCAAGGCCGGCCGGCCGACCTGCAACATCGTTCCGGCGCCGGAGCTTTTCGCCTCGGACAATACCGACTGCCTGACCCAGGACATCGAGGGCGCCAAGGCGCTGCTGGACGAGGCCGGCTGGGTGCCCGGGCCCGACGGGGTGCGCGCCAAGGACGGGGTGCGCCTGTCGGTGCTCTACCAGACCTCGACCAACGCGGTGCGCCAGGACTTCCAGGCGCTGATCAAGCAGTGGTGGGACGAGATCGGCATCGAGACCGAGCTGCGCAACATCAACGCCTCGGTCTTCTTCGGCAGCGATCCGGGCAGCCCGGACACCTTCCCGCGCTTCTATGCCGACGTCCAGATGTATGCCAACAACTTCGACGGCACCGACCCCGAAGCCTATCTGGCCGAGCGCACCTGCGGCAAGATGCCGAGACCCGAGACCCAGTGGCAGGGCGAGAACATCAACCGCTTCTGCGATCCCGAATATGACGCGCTGGTGGCCGAGCTGGGCCGCACCGGCGAGCTGGAGAAGCGCGCAGAGATCGCCAAGCGGCTGAACGACATGCTGACCAAGGACAGCTACAGCATGCTGCCGCTGGTCGATCGCGGCCGGGTGTCGGCCCATGCCAAGAGCCTCGGCGGCGTGGTGCTGAACACCTGGGACAGCGAGCTGTGGAACGTTGCCGACTGGTATCGCCTGCAGGGCTCGTAACGCCTCTCGAGACATGCCGCGCCCCGGATGCGATCGGGGCGCGGCCCGCCTGTCCTGACGCGATCCAGCCGCAAAGGCGCCCCGAATGCTGACCTTCACGATCCGGCGGCTGGTCCTGGCAGTCCCGACGCTTCTCTTCATCAGCCTCGTGATCTTCCTGCTGCTCGAGCTTGCCCCCGGCGATCCGATGGCGCAGGTGCCGCTGACCGTGCCGCCCGAGGTCAAGGAGAAGATGCGCGAGGCGCTCGGGCTCGGTCAGCCGATGCATATCCGGTTCTGGAAATGGCTGGTGCAGTTCTTCTGGATCGAGCCGCAGGTGCTGATCGACCATTACTTCGGCACCTCCCTCTCGGCGGGCGACCTGCGCGTCATCAGCTGGCAGACCCGCAGCCCGGTGATGGACATCGTGATCCAGCGCCTGCCGCAGACACTCTGGGTGGTCGGCACCGCCTATGTCGTCGGCACCCTGATCGCCCTGCCGATCGGCATCTATTCCGCCTACCGCCAGTATTCGGTCTTCGACCAGGTTGGCACCTTCGTGTCGATGATCGGCTTCTCGGTGCCGCCGTTCTTTTCCGGGGTTCTGGTGATCGTCATCTTCTCGGTCAACCTGGGCTGGCTGCCATCGATCTACGACACCACGCTGCGGGTCACCGACTGGGACAGCTTCGTGCAGCAGCTGCAGCAGATGATCATGCCGGTGATGGTGCTGGCGCTGCAGATCACCGCCCAGATCAGCCGGTTCATGCGCGCCTCGATGCTGGACAATCTCAACCAGGACTACGTGCGCACCGCCCGCGCCAAGGGGCTGAGCGAATACACCGTGGTCATGCTGCACGTTCTGCGCAACTCGATGATCCCGGTGGTCACGGTGATCGCGCTCGGCGTGCCCTCGATCTTCGGCGGCGCGATCATCACAGAGCAGGTGTTCAAGGTGAACGGCATCGGCCAGCTGCTGATCGGGGCGATCCAGGCCAACGACCTGCCGATGGTGCAGACGCTGGCCTTCATCTTCGCGGTGCTGATCGTTCTGTTCAACCTGATCGCCGACGTGCTCTACGGCCTGCTCGATCCGAGGATCCGCTATGACTGAGTCGCGCCACGACGCCGCCACCGACCCGCGGGACGAGATCGCCTCACTGGTCGTGCACGCGCCCGGCGTGGGCCCGCAGCCCAGCCGGCCGCCGCGCAGCCAGTGGCTGGATGTCTGGGACCAGTTCAAGAGCCACAAGGGCGCGATGTGGGGCGGGGTGATCTTCCTGGTCATCGTGCTGGGCGTCGTGTTCGGACCGATGCTCTGGCCCTATGACGCGACCTATATCGACATCCGCGCCCGCAACCAGGGACCCAGCCTCGCGCATCCCTTCGGCACCGACCAGCTGGGGCGCGACACCCTGGCCCGGATGATGTATGGCGGGCGCACCTCTGTCGCGGTGGGGATCACCGCGATGCTTCTGGCGCTCTTCCTGGGCTCCTTCGTCGGGGTGATCGCCGGGTTCTTCAAGCGGCTCGACGGGCTCCTGATGCGGCTCACCGACCTCTTCCTCGCGCTGCCGCTCCTGCCGCTGCTTCTGGTGATGATGCTGCTCTTCCGCGAGCCGCTCAGCGCCGCCTTCGGCCCCGAGCGCGGGATCTTCATCCTGATCGTCTGCGCCATCGGCATCACCAGCTGGATGCCCACCGCGCGGATCGTGCGCGGCGACGTGCTGGCGCTGAAGGAGCGCGAGTTCGTGCTGGCCGCGCGCTCGATCGGCACCACCAACACCAAGCTGATCACCCGCCACATCCTGCCCAACGTGCTGAGCCCGATCATGGTCTCGGCGACGCTGGGCATCGCCAACGCGATCATCACCGAAAGCGCGCTATCCTTCCTCGGTCTCGGCTTCCCGCCCGATTTCCCGACCTGGGGCCGGCTGCTCTTCGATGCCACCGACTATCTGCAGCAATACCCCGAGCGGGTGATCTGGCCGGGGCTCGCGATCTCGCTGACCGTGCTCAGCGTCAACTACCTGGGCGACGGGCTGCGCGACGCGCTCGACCCGCGCATCCGGGGCCGCTGACCCCGGGGATCAGTCCAACCGATTGCGGATCCGCCGGACCAGCGCCCAGACCAGCGCCACCACCGGCAGGGTGATGATCGCGGTCAGCGTGGCCTTGCCCAGCTCGGCGACCTCGGCCAGCGGCGCGAGCAGGTATCCGGCCAGCGACACCGCGTAATAGCTGATCGCCACCACCGACAGCCCCTCGACCGTGTGCTGCAGGCGCAGCTGCAGGTCGGCGCGCCGGTCCATGCTGGCCAGCAGCGCCTGGTTCTGGGCGCTGCGTTCCACATCGACCCGCGTGCGCAGCAGATCGCCCGCCCGCATCGCCCGGTCGGCCAGCGCCTGCAGGCGCCGCTCGGTGGACTGGACGGTGCGCATTGCCGGCTCGTAGCGGCGCACCATGAACTCCGCGAAGGTCGGGCGCCCGGCAAACCGGGTCTCGCGCAGCGCCTGGACCC
>JAGRMU010000178.1 GCA_020441165.1 Sedimentitalea sp. | reverse complement strand
GTCGGTCCGTTCAGCGCGTGGCGCACCAGGTCAGTAGACATCCTCGACATACCGCCCCTCCGCCTTCAGAAGCGCCGGTGTCAGCCCGGTGGGCGCGAGGATCTCGGCGAGGGCGTCGGCCACGCCCGCGGCCATGCCCCGCCCGCCGCAGACCATGACCCGGGCGCCGTCGCGGATCAGCCGGGCCACCTCGGCGGCGTCGCGTTGCAGCGCCTCCTGGACGTAGTGCGGCCGCGCGCCGCGCGAGACGGCGGTGACGAGCCGGGCCAGGCGGCCCTCGTCCTGCCAGGCGGGGATCTCCTCTGCGTAGAGGAAATCGCTCTCGGGATGGCGCATCCCGAAGTAGAGATGGATCGGCCGGCGCCGCGCATTTGCCCGCACGAACCCCGCCAGCGGCCCGATGCCGGTTCCGGCGCCGATCAGGAGCAGCGGCGCGCGGCCCCGGCCGGGCCGGAAGCCCGGATTGCGGCGCAGAAAGGCAGTGACCGTGTCACCGGGCTCCAGCGCGGCGAGCTGGCCGGAACACAGGCCGCCGGGATGCTTGCGCACCACGATCTCGATGAAGCCGTCGCGGCGCGCGGAGGCGAGCGAGTAGAGGCGCGGAACCGCCGATCCGTCTGGGACGATGCCGATCAGGTCGCCGGCGGCGAAGCGCGCGAACCCCGTGCCGGTCAGCCGTTGCCGGAGCGTCGGGCGCGGCAGGGCGAAGCGCAGGATCGCGGTCGGGGCCTGCACCTCGGCGCCGTAGTCGCGGCGCGAGATCAGTGCGAGCGTTTCGGTCGCGGGCAGACCCGGTTGATGGACGAGGTCGAGGTCGATTCCCAGGGCCTGCCCGAGGGACCGGCCCCAGCGGGCGAAGTCCTGGGGCGACTGGCGGTCCACGGTGTCGAGCGGCAGCAGCACCGGCCAGCCCTTCGCCACCGCCGCCGCCGCAACGTCCTGCGCGAAGGCGCAGTAGGCAGGAAAGCTGCGATCGCCGAAGCCGAGCACGGCCAGGGCTGCGCCCGGCGCGCGGTCGAGCGCCGCCAGCCGGTCCAGAAAGCCCCTGGCCGAGGCCGGCGCAGTGCCGGTGCCATAGGTCGCGGCCAGCACGATGATCCGCTCGGCGCGGCGGTAGCGGTCCGGCGCAAAACCCGACATTGGCGCGACGTGAACGCGCTGGCCATGCCCGGCGAGGGCCGCGTGCAGCGTCGCGGCAAAGCCCCAGGTGCTGCCGCCCTCGCTGCCCACCAGCAGGATCGTGGTGGCCTCGCCCGCCGGCCGGTTGCCGCGGATGCGCGGCCGTCCGCGGCGCTCCCTCCACCAGGTCCAAACGCCGGTTGCGCCCATCGCGGGCACGCCGAGCGCCATCAGCCCGAGCACCAGCCCCAGCGTCGCCGCGCCCTGCCCGGTATGCAGCATCGAGACGGTTTCCGAGACACGCTGCCACGCGGTCAGCTCGGCCCAGGCGAGCAGCGCCCCGGTGCCCTGATCGAGATAGGCCGTTCCGCGGTCCGTCTTCAGGGTGAAGACGTCGGTCGCGTCGCCGGGATAGGGAAAGCTCAGCTCGCGCAGCTCCGAAACGGGCGTGTCGCCGAGCATCGCCAGGTCGATCAGGGCCGCGCCCGTCCTGCCGCTCACCTCGGCCGGAAGGGTCGGCGCAGCGCTGCCACCCGGAAGCAGGTCGAAGGTGGAGGCCGCCATCCACAAGGCCGTGGCGGAGGACAGCAGAAGCCCGAAGACGGCCATGCGCGCGATCTCGACATGCAGCCGGCCCGCCAGCGGCCCGCGCTGGGGGGCGAACCAGCGCCGCCAACCCCCGGCACGCCGCAGGGCCAGCGCGACGCCGGAGAGCGCGAGGACCAGCATCGCCGCCGCCCCCGCCGCCATGACGATGCGCCCGCCATCCCCGAGGAACAGCGCGCGGTGCAGGTTGGTGAGCCAGCGTTCGGCCCGGTTCGGATCGGCCGAAGCCACGCCCTGGCCGGTGGCGGGGTCGATCACGGCGGCGGTGGGCGTGCCGTCCTCGAAGGCGTAGGCCATGATCCGGCCCGAGGGCGCGCGCCGGATCTGCTCCACGCCCGGATAGGCCGCCTTGATGCGCACGGCCAGGGTCGCGACGCTCAGGCCTGCCTCGGCCTGCGGCGCGGCAAGCCGCTCGGCCGCGGGAAAGACCGACAGCGCCGCGCCGCTCAGCGCGAGGACGGTGACGAGGACGAGCGCGAGAAGCCCCGGCCAGCGGTGCAGGGAACGGATCACGGACCTGTCTCCTCACATGTCGTAGGCGAAGCTGGCGACATAGCGCCGGCCGGGTACCGGCGTGCCGGCGCCTTGTGTCGTCAAGGGAACCGCGACCTCGTTCGGGCTGTCGCGCATCTCCTCGACGGAGGCATCGATATGCAGCGTATAGCCGGCATCGAAGAGCGCATCGGCAAGGTCGAGCGTGATCTCGAGCGTGCGGCCCGCCCCGACGCTGGCGCCGGTGATGCCGTCGATCTGCGCGGTATCGCCGCCCGTCGCACGATACCAATCGGTCAGGTGTTCATAGTATTTCGACTTTTCGCCGGCCATCCAGAGGCTGCCGACATAGGCGCCCGAGGCGTCGGTGACATAGAGCACCAGATAGGCCCCGTCGCCTCCGTAGGAATTGAGCGTGGTGGTGAGCGTCACCGGCCGCGCCATGGCGAGGCCGGGAAGCGTCAGCGCGGTGGTGAGCGCAAGCGTTGCGAGAAGCGATTTCATGGTTTCGGTCCTGTGTATTGGAGGATGGGGAGGTCGCGGCTCAGTTCACCTTCACTTTCGGCGGCGTGCCGGTTCCGAAGAGGCCGTTCTGCGGCGGTGCGACGGTGCCGGCGGGGGCAGGAGCGCGGGCGCCACCGCGGCGGTCGTCGTCGTCATCGTCATCGTCGTCATCATGGTCGTCGTCATCGTCGTCGTCATCGTCGTCATCGTCGTCGTCATCGCCGCGCCCGGAGCCTTCGCGCTTGCGGCGGTCGTCATCGTCGTCATCGTCGCTGGCGAGCACGAGCGGCATCGCCTGCGCGCCCGCCTCGAAGGTCGCGGCAAAGGGCCGGAGGCTCGCGTCGGCAGGGGCTGGCATCGCGCTCCAGGCAGGAAGGCCGATGGCGGCCGTCAGCGCCGTCGAGGCGAGGAGAAGCGTCAAGGTCTGTTTCATGGCAGGTGGTCTCCTTTGGTCTGCTGGAACCGATCTGCGGCCCCGACCTGAGGGCTTCCTGACGCCCGAGCGATTCGCGCGTCAGCTTGCCGTCAGGAAGACCGAAGGCCGGCTGTTGCCGGCCCTCGATGATCGGGAACGCAAGGTTGGGGTCGGAGCTGCAGGCGCGTGTCGCGGCTTCGGTAGCCGGAACCGGGCGTCTACGGAGCGTCGATGGCCATCGACGGCCGTGACTGGTCCCCCCAATGCAGCCCCGGTCCGACCTAGTTGCCCGACGGCCCCGCACCCATCGCCTGCCCGCGCATGGTCGCGCCGACGAGCAGCGCTGCCGGGTAGAGCACGTCGACGTCCGCGGTCTGGTGCCAGATCATCCGCTCGGC
>JAGRMU010000660.1:803-1238 GCA_020441165.1 Sedimentitalea sp. | reverse complement strand
AGAGCGTCTGATCGAGGTTCACCTTGCCGGCGGTGCCGGTGATCGTCCAGGCCTCGCCGTCGCAATCGATCCGCACCGCGCCGCCATAGGGCATCGCGGTCTCGAGGCATTGCAGCGCCAGGAAGGCCAGCCGCACCGCGCCGCGCGGCTGCGGTTCGGTCGGGATCCAGTGCAGCGTCAACCGGCCGCCGCGCGAAAGATCGTCCAGCACCGAGACGATCTCGGCCCGGCCCAGCGTCTGATCGCCTGCCGCGCCATAGGCGATGCGGAAGAACCGGATGCGCGCCCCGGCATTGCCGACGCTGTCGGCGATCAGGCCCAGTTCCGGCCCCTGCACCCCGCCGGTGAGATCGAGCAGTTCCAGCCCGTTGGTGATCGCCCCGATCGGGCTGATCAGGTCGTGGCAGATGCGCGAGCCGATGAGGGCCGCGAGGG
>JAGRMU010000660.1:0-670 GCA_020441165.1 Sedimentitalea sp. | reverse complement strand
GCCAGGTGCAATCCAACATCGGCGGCAAGATCACCGTGAACTTCCGGGAAGAGGGGAAAAAGGTCATCGACGGGGCCCGTATCGCGTTGCTGCCCGTCTTTGATCCGTGAAACTGGTTTACGAAAAGTTAACGCGGCTTTCGACCGGATCGGCCGATATTGCCTTGCCGGGCCCATCCGCGCTATCAGCCGGCAGCCCGCCCGCCGCGCCAGAGACCGCCTAGCCATGCCGGACGCCGGATCCGCCTTTACCGTCAAGCTTGCCGAGACCGCCGAAGACCTGCGCGCGGCGCAAGCCTTGCGGTACCAGGTCTTCGTACGCGAACTGGGCGGGGGCGGCGACCTGGTCGACCACCGCGAGGAGTTGGAGCGCGACCGGTTCGATCCCTATTTCGACCACATGCTGCTCACCGATGAGCGGACCGGACGGCTCGCCGGCGTCTACCGGCTGCTGCGGGGGGATGGGGCCGAGGCCGCCGGTCAATTCTATTCGGAGGACGAGTATGACCTGACGGTGCTTCGGCGCAGCGGGCGCAGGTTGCTGGAGCTGGGGCGATCCTGCCTGCACCCCGACTATCGCGGCGGCAGTGCAATGTATCACCTCTGGAACGGGCTTGCCGACTATGTCGACGCCCACGGCATCGATATCCTCTTCGGCGTCGCCAGCTTTC
>JAGRMU010000177.1 GCA_020441165.1 Sedimentitalea sp. | reverse complement strand
CGACCGGGTTGTCCGAGAGATACCCGGCCCCGCCCATCGCCTGCACCGCCTGGTGGGCCTGGACCATCGCCTGCTCGGAGGCATAGAGGCAGCAGGCGGCGGCGTCCTGGCGGGTCACGTCGCCCCGGTCGCAGGCCTTGGCCACCTCGTAGACATAGGCGCGGGCCGAGTTCATCGCCGCGTACATGTCGGCGATCTTGGCCTGCATCAGCTGGAAGCTGCCGATCGGCTTGCCGAACTGCTTGCGGGTCGCCAGATACGGCATGATCTCGTCAAGGCAGGCGGCGATGATGCCGGTACCGATCCCCGAGAGCACCACCCGCTCGTAGTCCAGCCCCGACATCAGCACCGCCACGCCGCGCCCCTCCTGACCGAGCACGTTCTCGAAGGGCACCTCGGCATCCTCGAAGATCAGCTCGCCGGTGTTCGAGCCGCGCATCCCGAGCTTGTCGAAATGCGGGCTGGTCGAGAACCCCTTCATGGTCTTCTCGATCAGGAAGGCGGTGATCCCCTTGCTGCCCGCCTCGGGGTCGGTCTTGGCATAGACCACCAGCGTGTCGGCATCGGGCCCGTTGGTGATCCAGTACTTGGTTCCGTTGAGGCGATAGTGATCGTTGCGCTTCTCGGCGCGCAGCTTCATCGACACCACGTCCGATCCGGCCCCGGCCTCGGACATGGCGAGCGCCCCGACATGCCGGCCCGAGACCAGGCCGGGCAGGTACTTCGCCTTCTGCTCCGCGGTGCCGTTCAGCTTGATCTGGTTNNNAGGTTGGAATGGGCGCCGTAGGACAGCGAGACGCTGGCACTGGCCCGGGCGATCTCCTCGACGGCGATCACATGGGCAAGGTACCCCATCCCGGCGCCGCCATATTCCTCGGGCACGGTGATGCCCAGCAGGCCCAGCTCGCCCAGTTCGGGCCAGAGCTCGGGGGGGAACTGGTTGCTGCGGTCGATCTCGGCGGCCATCGGTTTGAGCCGTTCCTGCGCCCAGCGATGCACCATGTCGCGCAGGGCATTCACGTCCTCGCCGAGATCGAACTTCATGCTTGCGTCGAACATCGCTTTCCCCCGATTTATTGAACGCCCGTTCATTAAATCCGTAGCGGCTTTCGCCGAACCGGTCAACCGACTCGGGCGCCGCTCAGATCAGTCTGGGCCATTCGCCGCGCCACGCCAAGACGCGCAGGCTCAGGGCGCACAGGCCGCGTCGGCATTGTGGACGCGCTGCACCTCCTCGCGGAGGATTCGCGCGATCAGCGCGCAATCCTCGACCGAGAAGGTCAGCGGCACCCGCATGTCGAGCAGCCCGGCGAGAATGCGGTCACTCTGCGGCATCGGCGGCGCCTTGGCATAGTGCCAGTGCTCGTAGCGCGAGGTGAAGCCGACCGGCTCGGGCGCGCCGAACCATTTCAGCTCGACACCCCGCGCGGCGCAGCGGGTCAGAAGCGCTTGGACCTTGTCGCCCTCCCACCCGGGCAGCAGGACCTGGAAGGACGAGCCGACATAGCCCTCGTCCGCGGGCCGCGCGATCAGGCGCAGCCCCGGCGTGTCGCGGAGCCCCTCCTCGAGCACCCGGTAGCGCCGGTTCCAGCGCGCCACCTGCCGGGGGAGCGCGCGCAGTTGCGGGCGCAGGATCGCGGCGCGCAAATTGTCCATCCGGCCCGAGATGTTGGGGGTCTCGAACCGCGCCTCGGCGAAAGCCTCCGGGCCGGGGGCCGCCAGGTGCCGCTCGTAGAGCATGTAGGAGCCCGAGAGCAGCACCGCCCGCGCCGCGAGCGCCGCGTCGTCGGTGACCAGCAATCCGCCCTCGCCGGAATTGACGTGCTTGTAGGTCTGGCAGGAATAGCAGCCGATCGCCCCGTGCCGCCCGGACGGCACGCCGCGCCAGCTGCCGCCCATGGTATGGGCGCAATCCTCGATCACCGTGATCCCGGCGCCGTCGCAGAGCGCCATCAGCCGGTCCATGTCGCAGATGTGCCCGCGCATGTGGCTGAGCAACAGCACCCGCGCCGCGCCGGCCTTGGCAGCGAGATCCTCCAGATCGATGGTCAGCGCCTCGGTCACCCCGACCAGGATCGGCCGCGCGCCCAGCGAGGCAATCGCCCCTGGCACCGGCGCCAGGGTGAAGGCGTTGGTCAGCACCGGATCGCCCGGCCCGATCCCCACCGCCCGCAGCGCCGTGGCCAGTGCATATCCGCCGGACGCGACCGCCAGGCAGTATTTCGCGCCGACCAGCGCCGCGAAGTCCTGTTCCAGCAGCGCGGTCTCGCCCAGCTCGCCCGGCGCGAGGTTGTAGCGATGCAGCCGCCCGCTGCGCAGCACCGCCAGCGCCGCCGCG
Organism: Sedimentitalea sp.; assembly: GCA_020441165.1. Lineage (GTDB taxonomy): Bacteria > Pseudomonadota > Alphaproteobacteria > Rhodobacterales > Rhodobacteraceae > JAGRMU01. The sequence goes on along the minus strand of JAGRMU010000177.1, from coordinate 886 downwards.
ATCCCCTCCTCGGGAATCGGCTCCTGCTGGGTGAAACTGCCGGTGAAGCGCTCGGTCATGCAGAGGTTGTGGAGCGCCGCCTCGGGCCGGTCAAGCCCGGCGTGCGCGGCGCGGGCCGCATGGGCGCCGCGGCGCCAACAGGCGCAAGCCGTCGGCGAGCCCGCGGTCAGCCGATCAGTTGAGGCACCAGCGCCGGCAGATCCTCGAACCGGTCGAGCAGCGCCTCGGGCTCAAGCGCGGCCATGTCGGCGCCGGACGGGCCGAAGGTGACCAGCACCGAGGGCACCTCGGCCGCGCGGGCGGTGTTGCGGTCGGTGTCCGAATCCCCGATCAGCACGCAGCGCGCCGGATCGCCCCCCGCGCGCCGCGCCGCCTCGCGCAGCGGCTCGGGATCGGGCTTGCGCACTGGCAGCGTGTCGGCCCCGACCATCGAGGCGAAGGCCTCGCGGATGCCCAGCCGGGTCAGCAGCAGCTCGGCCAGGGCCTGCGGCTTGTTGGTGCAGATGCCGATCCCGTAACCGCGCGCCCGAAGCGCCGCGATCGCCTCCATGGCGCCGGGATAGAGCACCGTGTGGGTGTCGATCGCCTTGGCATAGGCGTCGAGCAGCACCGGGTAGTAGCGGTCCACGGTGGCGGCATCGAACCGGCCGTGCCGTTCTAGCCCGGCCTTGAGCATCATCCGCCCGCCGCGCAGGGCGATGCCCGCATCCTTGCCGGGCACCAGCACGTCGCCCAGCCCCATGCCGCGAAAACAGGCATTGGCCGCCGCGATCAGGTCGCCGGAGGTGTCCGCGAGGGTGCCGTCGAGATCGAAGATGACCGTGCGCATGGCGTTCCTTTCCGGGCTATGCCAGACCCGCAGGGCCGGCATGTTGCAGCGCGCAAT
>JAGRMU010000659.1:1040-1178 GCA_020441165.1 Sedimentitalea sp. | reverse complement strand
CGGGATCGAATGGCTGCCCACCGAAAAGCTGGGGCTGAAGGTGGAATATTCCTCGGACGCCTATCTGACCGAGACCGAGCTCAGCGACGTCTTCGAGCGCGACTCGCGGTTCAACTTCGGCCTCGAATACCAGGTCAG
>JAGRMU010000659.1:0-844 GCA_020441165.1 Sedimentitalea sp. | reverse complement strand
GACTGGGCGAACAGCCAGGCGGTGCCGCTGCAGGCCCGCGACGTGCTGACCCGGATGCTGCGCGAGGAAGGGCTGGTGCTGGAAAGCCTGACCATCGACGCCACCACCGCCGAGCTGCGTTTCCGCAACCTGCAATACCTGTCCTTCGCCAATGCCGTCGGGCGCGCCGCCCGGACCATGGCCCAGATCCTGCCGGCCTCGGTCGAGACCTTCCGGCTGATCCCGCTCTCGGGCGGGATGGCGGTCTCGGCCACCACCATCCGGCGCTCGGATCTCGAGGCGCTGGAATTCGCCGGCGACAGCACCGCCCAGCTGCTGGCGCGCGCGCAGTTCTCGGGCGCCCCGCCGCAATCGGACGCGGCGCTGGAAAATCCCGATCTCTACCCCGATTTCAGCTGGGCGCTGGCCCCCTATTTCACCCCCGCCTATTTCGATCCCGACAGCCCGATCCGGCTCGATTTCGGGGTGGCGCTGCGCGGCACCCTGCGCCCGGCACCGGGCTGGATCCTGTCCGGCTCGCTGCGCTACCGCCTGGCCGGCAATCTCGCCGACGGGCGCCCCTCGGATTCGGTGCTGCCGCATGTGCGCTCCGACGCGGTGCTCTACGCCCAGGAGGACGCCTCGCTCAACAACCTCTTCGCCGCCTATCAGTGGCAGGTCAGCCCCGACATCTATGCCCGCGTCACCGCCGGCTATCTCGAGACCATGTTCGGCGGCATCTCGGGCGAGGTGCTGTGGAAGCCGGTCACCAGCCGGCTGGGGATCGGCGTCGAGGCCAATTACGTGCGCCAGCGCGATTTCGACGACATGCTGAGCTTTCAGGACTACGAGGTCGCCACCGGCC
>JAGRMU010000176.1:3091-3263 GCA_020441165.1 Sedimentitalea sp. | reverse complement strand
CGATGTTTTCCTTCAGCAGCCCCTCCTTCATCATCAGCCCCAGGTTGGGCCGGGTCCGCCGCCAGGGGGCGTCGGCGCTCTTGTAGACGATGTGGCGCAGATCGTTCAGCCGCCCGGGCTGCTGCGGGCGGCCCTCGGCCAGCCAGGCCTCGCGCGACTGCCCGCCCTTCCA
>JAGRMU010000176.1:2759-3005 GCA_020441165.1 Sedimentitalea sp. | reverse complement strand
ATCGGCCGGCCGCGCATCGAGCCCGAGTTGTCCAGCAGCAGCGTCACCACCGTGTCGCGGAACTCGGTGTCCTTCTCGACCTTGAAGCTCAACGGCGTCGTCGGGTTGGCCACCACCCGCGCCAGCCGCCCGGCATCGAGGATGCCCTCCTCGCGGTCGAACTCCCAGCTGCGGTTCTGCTGCGCCTGCAGGCGGCGCTGCAGCTTGTTGGCCAGCCGCCCCACCGCGCCCTTCAGCGGCTCGAGC
>JAGRMU010000176.1:0-2751 GCA_020441165.1 Sedimentitalea sp. | reverse complement strand
AGATAGGCGCGCAGCCGCTCCAGCTCGACCGGCTCGGCCAGGTCCTCGGCGGCGATCTCCTCGTCGAACTCGGTGCGATAGACGGCATAGTTGGGGTCGGCCTCCGACACGGGCGGCGGGGCGGGCGGCTCCAGCGGCGCCTCGCCCTCGGGCAGCTCGGCCTCCTCGCCCTGCTCCTGGTCGGCCATGTCGTCCAGGGTCACCTTGGCCTGGGCCTGGTCCTGGCTGTCGTCCTGGGACTGCTCGGGATCGGCCTCGGCATCGGCGTCGTCCTGGTCCTGATCGCCGGTGCTGTCGGGATCGGCCTGGTCCTCGGCATCCTCCTCGGCCTGGTCCTCCTGGTCCTCGTCGGCGGCGTCCGGATCCTCCCCCAGCTGGTCGCCATAGCCCAGATCCGAGATGACCTGGCGCGCGAAACGGGCGAAATCGGCCTGGTCCGAGAGCCGGTCCTGGAGATCCTCCAGCGTTCCCCCGGCCTGGTCCTCGATGAAGCCGCGCCACAGGTCCATCACGTTCTGCGCGCCCTTGGGCATGTCGCGCCCGGTGGCCAGGTGCCGGATCAGGTAGCCCGCCGCCACCGCAAGCGGCGCATCCGCGCTCTGGGTGATCTGCTCATAGCCGCGCCGCGCCGCGTCATGGCCGATCTTGGCGTCGATGTTGCCGGCGGTACCGGGCATGTCGCGCGCGCCCATCGCCTCGCAGCGGGCGGTCTCCATCGCCTCGTAGAGATCGCGCGCCATGTCCCCCGGCGGGGCATAGCGGGCATGGACCTTTTCGCTGTGATACTTGCGGTTCATCGCCAGTGCATCGGCGGTGCCGCGCGCCAGCAGCACCTCGTCGCGGGTCATCCGCCGGCTGACCTGCGGCAGGCGCATGGTCTCGCCCGTCAGGCCCGAGGGATCGACCGTGTAGCTGACCGTCAGCTCGGGATCGTTGGCCAGCACCTTGGTGGCCTCGGCCAGCGCCTTCTTGAACGGATCGGCAGGGTTGTCTGAGTGCTTCATGTGGCGTGCTTGACCGCTTGTGTCGATATCGCACGCACCCTAGCGCCGGCGCCGCGGCTTGGCCAGAGACTGGCGATCACCGCCGCGTGCGGCTCGAACCTCTGCGGCCTGCCGCGATGAGCCGGTTCCCGCCGATGCCGGCGCGGGCCGGGAACCCCGGTGGCCAGCGGCGGGTTTCCTTTTCGCAGTCTTCGGGACCGGACGCGCCGCATCGCGCCGCCCCGGCCCGGAGCCATCGAAGGAGAAGGACGATGACCCGCATTATCCATCACACCAGCCTGATTGCGCTGATCGCGGCGATGTCGGCCGCCCCGGCCCTCGGGATCGCCCAGACCGCGACCGAAACCGCGCCGGCCACCGAGACCGCCCCGGCGCCCATGGGCACCGAGGGCGCGGTCGCCGAAGCGCCGGCCGAGATGCCGGCCAGGCCGGTCGAAGGTCACATCATCATGCAGAGCGAGAACACGGTCCTCGCCAATGACCTGATCGGCAGCAACGTCTATTCTGCCACCGGCGAGGCGATCGGCGAGATCGACGACATGATCGTCCATCTCGACGGCTCGGTCGAAGGCATCGTGATCGGTGTCGGCGGCTTCCTCGGCATCGGCGAGAAGGACGTGGCGGTGGCGCTGAGCAGCCTTTCGACCAGCTCCGACGGGTCGGGAAACACCCGCCTGGTGACCACCGCGTCGCGCGAGGACCTGGAAGCGGCCGAGGCGTTCATCACCGCCGAGCAGCAGCAAACCGCCCTGGAGATGAAGGAAACCATGGACAAGGCGCAGGCGCCGGCCGACTCGACCGCGGCCCCGGCCGATCCGTCGGCGACCCAGACTCAATCCAACTGACGGACAGGCGCGCCTGACCTGGCGCCGGTCACGGCGAAACGGGCCGCCCCGCTGCGACGTCGGGGCGGCCTCTTTCGTGTCACAAGCTAGCCAGAAAACGGGTCATCCGCCGACTGTTCTGCCGAAGCCGCATGATCCCGCAAAAGACGCCGAGGGATCGACAGCAAGGCGGAGCGTCGGCCAAGGATCGTTGGCCATCAACTTGGTAGCCTCGGCCAGCGCAGTCTAAAACGCATCGGCGGGCGTGTCGGACTTCTGGCCAATCGGCCTTCTCGCGCGCCTGCGCCCCAAGGCAAACCGCGACCCACCGGCTTCATCTTCGACCAAATACTCCCGCCGGAGGTCTCGCGCCGCAGCCGCGACCGCTGCTCACCCCATCGCGGTGCTGGCGGCGCTTTCCGGCAGTTCCTCGTCGAAGCAGCGCTGGTAGAACTCGGCCACGGTCTGCCGCTCCAGCTCGTCGCACTTGTTCAGGAACGACAGGCGGAAGGCATAGCCGATGTTGCGGAAGATCTCGGCGTTCTGCGCCCAGGTGATCACCGTGCGCGGGCTCATCACCGTCGAGAGCTCGCCGTTCATGAAGGCGGTGCGCGTCAGGTCGGCGAGCGTGACCATCTGGCTGACCGTGCGGCGGCCCTTCTCGGTGTTGTAATGCGGCGCCTTGGCCAGCACGATCGCCACCTCGGCGTCGTGGCTGAGATAGTTCAGCGTCGCCACCAGCGACCAGCGGTCCATCTGCGCCTGGTTGATCTGCTGGACCCCGTGATAGAGTCCGGTCGTGTCGCCGAGGCCCACGGTATTGGACGTCGCGAAGAGGCGGAAATACTTGTTCGGGGTGATGATCTCGTTCTGGTCCAGCAGCGTCAGCTTGCCGTCGTGCTCCAGCACCCGCTGGATCACGA
>JAGRMU010000175.1:1574-2832 GCA_020441165.1 Sedimentitalea sp. | reverse complement strand
TCCCCAACGTCGGCGAGGAGGCGCTGCGCAACCTCGACGAGGCCGGGATCGTCTATATCGGCGCCGACGTCGAGCCGGGCGACATCCTGGTGGGCAAGATCACCCCCAAGGGTGAAAGCCCGATGACCCCGGAAGAGAAACTGCTGCGCGCCATCTTCGGCGAGAAGGCCTCCGACGTGCGCGACACCTCGCTGCGGGTCAAGCCGGGCGATTTCGGCACCGTCGTCGAGGTCCGGGTGTTCAACCGCCACGGCGTCGAGAAGGACGAGCGTGCCCTGCAGATCGAGCGCGAGGAAGTCGAACGCCTCGCCCGCGACCGCGACGACGAGCTGGCGATCCTCGACCGCAACATCTATGCGCGGCTGAAATCGATGATCCTTGGCAAGACCGCCGTGAAGGGCCCCAAGGGCGTCAAGTCCGGCTCGGTGATCGACGAGGACCTGCTCGAGACGCTGACCCGCGGCCAGTGGTGGCAGCTGGCGCTCGGCGAGGAGGCCGACGCGCAGGTGGTCGAGGCGCTCCACGAGCAGTACGAGGCGCAGAAGCGCGCCCTTGATGCCCGGTTCGAGGACAAGGTCGAGAAGGTGCGGCGGGGCGACGATCTGCCGCCGGGCGTGATGAAGATGGTCAAGGTCTTCGTGGCGGTGAAGCGCAAGCTGCAGCCGGGCGACAAGATGGCCGGGCGTCACGGCAACAAGGGCGTGATCTCGAAGGTGGTGCCGATGGAGGACATGCCGTTCCTCGCCGACGGCACGCCGGTGGATTTCTGCCTCAACCCGCTCGGCGTTCCCAGCCGGATGAATGTCGGCCAGATCCTCGAGACCCACATGGGCTGGGCCGCCCGCGGCCTCGGCGTGAACATCGACGAGGCGTTGCAGGACTATCGCCGCTCGGGAGATCTGACCCCGGTGCGCGAGGCGATGAAGCTGGCCTATGGCGAGGACGTCTATGCCGAGGGGCTGGAGGGGATGGACGAGGACACGCTCGTCGAGGCCGCCGGCAACGTCACCTTCGGCGTGCCGATCGCGACGCCCGTCTTCGACGGCGCCAAGGAGGCCGATGTCAACGACGCGCTGACCCGCGCCGGCTTCGACACCTCCGGCCAGTCGGTGCTCTATGACGGGCGCACCGGCGAGCAGTTCGCGCGCCCGGTGACCGTCGGCGTCAAGTACCTGCTCAAGCTGCACCACCTGGTGGACGACAAGATCCACGCGCGCTCGACCGGGCCCTACAGCCTGGTCACCCAGCAGCCGCTGGG
>JAGRMU010000175.1:1061-1511 GCA_020441165.1 Sedimentitalea sp. | reverse complement strand
CTGGAAGCCTATGGTGCCGCCTACACGCTGCAGGAGATGCTGACCGTCAAGTCGGACGACGTGGCCGGCCGGACCAAGGTCTACGAGAGCATCGTCAAGGGCGAGGACAATTTCGAGGCGGGCGTTCCGGAGAGCTTCAACGTGCTCGTCAAGGAAGTCCGCGGCCTCGGCCTGAACATGGAACTCCTGGATGCGGAGGTGGACGAATAGGCCGCGGGCGGCGGGGTGAACCCCGCCCTACGGCCTTGGGGTAGGGCGGGGTTCACCCCGCCGCCCCCGTCCCTCTTCCACCCGATATTCGAGGTATCAAAATGAACCAGGAACTCACCAACAACCCGTTCAACCCGGTCGCGCCGGTCAAGACCTTCGACGAGATCAAGGTTTCGCTGGCAAGCCCCGAGCGGATCCTGTCGTGGTCCTACGGCGAGATCAAGAAACCCGAGACGATCA
>JAGRMU010000175.1:429-900 GCA_020441165.1 Sedimentitalea sp. | reverse complement strand
GCGCATGGGCCATATCGAGCTGGCCGCGCCGGTCGCCCATATCTGGTTCCTGAAATCACTGCCCAGCCGCATCGGGCTGATGCTGGACATGACCCTGCGCGATCTCGAGCGGGTGCTCTATTTCGAGAATTACGTGGTGATCGAGCCGGGCCTCACCGATCTCACCTACGGTCAGATGATGACCGAGGAAGAGTTCATGGACGCCCAGGACGCCTATGGCATGGACGCCTTCACCGCCAATATCGGCGCCGAGGCGATCCGCGAGATGCTGGCCGCCATCGACCTCGAGGCCGAGGCCGAGCAGCTGCGCGCCGACCTGGCCGTGGCCACCGGCGAGCTCAAGCCCAAGAAGATCATCAAGCGCCTCAAGGTCGTGGAATCCTTCCTGGAATCCGGCAACCGCCCGGAATGGATGGTGATGACCGTGATCCCGGTGATCCCGCCCGAGTTGCGCCCGCTGGTGCCGCTGGA
>JAGRMU010000175.1:0-239 GCA_020441165.1 Sedimentitalea sp. | reverse complement strand
ACAAGCGCCCGCTGAAGTCGCTCTCGGACATGCTCAAGGGCAAGCAGGGACGCTTCCGCCAGAACCTTCTCGGCAAGCGCGTCGATTTCTCGGGCCGCTCGGTCATCGTGACCGGCCCCGAGCTCAAGCTGCACCAGTGCGGGCTGCCCAAGAAGATGGCGCTCGAGCTCTTCAAGCCGTTCATCTACTCGCGGCTCGAGGCCAAGGGCCTCAGCTCGACCGTCAAGCAGGCCAAGAAG
>JAGRMU010000174.1:1238-1873 GCA_020441165.1 Sedimentitalea sp. | reverse complement strand
CCGTCCGGCAGGGCGATCCGGCGCATCGTCGGATCGAGCGTGGCGAAGAGCATGTCCTCGGCCATCACCTGCGCCCCGGTCAGACGGTTGAAGAGGGTCGACTTGCCGGCGTTGGTATAGCCAACCAGCGCCACCACCGGATAGGGTATCTTCGCGCGCGCGGCCCGGTGAAGGCCGCGGGTGCGCGAGACCTTGTCGAGTTGTCGGCGCAGCCGCACCAGCTGGTCGTCGATGGCGCGCCGGTCGGCCTCGATCTGGGTCTCGCCGGGGCCGCCGACGAAGCCGAGTCCACCGCGCTGGCGCTCGAGGTGCGTCCAGGCGCGCACCAGCCGGGTGCGTTGATAGCTGAGCGCCGCCATCTCGACCTGCAGCACCCCTTCGCGGGTGCGGGCGCGGTCGCTGAAGATCTCGAGGATCAGCCCGGTGCGGTCGAGGATCTTGACCTTCCAGGCCTTTTCCAGATTGCGCTGCTGCACCGGCGAGACCGGCCCGTCGATCAGCACCAGCTCGATCTCGTTCTGCGCGAAGACCTCGGCCAGTTCCTCGATCTTGCCCGAGCCGAAGAGATGCCCCGGCTGCGGCTTGGCCAGGCGCACCACCTGCCCGCCGATCACCTCGAGCCCCGGCAGCGCCGC
>JAGRMU010000174.1:0-1102 GCA_020441165.1 Sedimentitalea sp. | reverse complement strand
GGCTGCGACGGCATGATCGTCGAGATGGCATGCTTGTAGACCAGCTGCGACTGCCCGTCGCGGCGCAGAAGGACGCAGAAATTGTCGAACCAGGTGATCACGCCCTGCAGCTTCACGCCGTTGATCAGGAAGATCGTCACCGGAACCTTGGTTTTCCGGACATGGTTCAGGAATGCGTCCTGCAAATTCTGTCGGTCAGAAGCCATATGTCAAATACTCGCTATTGTTCTTGCCACGGGTCGCGGACCAACGCCGTCCTCGGCACAAGTATGGAGAGGTCCAAGGGGAGTTTCCACCGAAAAAGATGCAGCTTGGATGTCACGCGGCCGAATCCGGCTCAATTGCGCCAAAGGTCGGGGGTCAGCAGGGCGACGAAGGCCAGGGTTTCGAGCCGTCCCAGGACCATCGCCGCGCAGAGCACCGCCTTGGCCCCGGTGCCAAGCTCGATCAAGTGGATCGGCGTCTCGGCGGCGGCCTGGATCAGCGGCCCGGTGGTCGACAGCGAGGCGATACTGAGCACGAAGGCGTTTTCAAACTCGACCCCAAAGCCGGCGAGGATCACGGCGACCAGCGACAGCGACAGGGCGAAGAGCATGAAGAAGATGAAGGCGACGAAGGCGCCGTGCTTCTGGATGCGCTTGCTGGAAGCGCCGGCGCGGCTGACCGAGGAGGGATGCACCAGCTTTTCCAGCTCGCGCAAGCCGTTGAGATAGAGCACGTAGACCCGCAGCAGCTTGACCCCGCCGGCGGTGGTGGCGACGCCGCCGCCGATCACCGCCAGGCCCATCAGGATCATCCCCGGCGTGCCCAGCCCCGACCATTGCCGCGCCTCGGCCCAGTCGTTGCTTTCGAAACCGGTGGTGGTCAGGAACGACAGCACCGTGAACATCGAGCCCCAGAAGGCGCGCAGCGCCAGCACCGGATCGTGGGTCGCATCGACCTCGAAAGCGGCCAGCCAGTGCCGCAGGAACAGCACCACCGGCAGGCCGAGCACCAGGATCATGCCGATGCGGAACTCCGGGTCGCGGTCGAGCCGCCCGTTGCCCCGGGTCGAGGTGTCGCCGGAAAAGGTCAGGCGCGACAGCGCGAAGAGCATGAACAG
>JAGRMU010000658.1 GCA_020441165.1 Sedimentitalea sp. | reverse complement strand
GTTCGGCATGGGGCGGGCGGCCGTGGGTCAGGTTCCAGTAGGACGGACCGCCCAGCCGCAGCCAGAGCGGCAAGGTCAGCCCCACGCCGATCACGAATCCCCCGATATGCGCCCAGTAGGCGACGCCGCCCAGATCGGGATCGGTGCCGAAGCCGCCGATGGTCTGCATCACGAACCAGACGGCAAGCATGATCCAGGCCGGGATCGGCAGGATGCGGATGAAGACGATCAGGATCACCAGGATATCGACCCGCGCCTTGGGAAAGAGCAGAAGGTACCCTCCCATCACCCCCGCGATCGCGCCCGAGGCGCCGACCGTCGGCACCGTCGAATGGGGCGCCGAAAGCGCATGGGCCAGCGCGGCGCCGATCCCGCACACTAGGTAGAAGCCGAGGAACTTGGCATGTCCCATCTTGTCCTCGAGATTGTCCCCGAAGATCCACAGGAACAGCATGTTGCCGGCCAGGTGCATGAGACCGCCATGCAGGAACATCGAAGTGACAAGCGTGCCAAGCCCCTCGCCCCGAGTGATCCGGGCGGGGATCTCGGCCCAGCGGAAGAAGAAACGCGCCATCGCCCGCTCGTCGCCCATCATCCCGGCATAGCTGAGGAACACCAGAACGTTGACCGCGATCAGGGCGTAGACGACATAGGGCGTGCGCCCGGACGGGTTGTGATCGCGGATCGGAAACATGGCGCAACGCTGTGCCGAAAGCGGCGCAGCGTCAAGCCGCCAGCGCCGGCCCGATACGCCGCCACGCCGCTCCCCGTCGTGCCGAGGCGCGGGGCGTTCGTCGCGCGAGACGGGACCCGAGCCGCCCGGCTGCGCGACCCGTCAGGTCTGCGGCGCGGCGTCCGGTCTGGACGGCGCAGCGGTGGCGCGTGCCAGGCCGCGGATCTCGATGGCGAGGCCCGTGTCGGACGGGACGACCAGCGCCGTCGCCCCATGCGCGGCGGCGATGGCTTTCACCAGGGCCAGCCCGAGGCCGTTGCCAACGACGATGCCACGCGAGGTCTCCAGCCGGACGAAGCGGTCGAAGATGCGCTCAGCCTCAGCGGCGGGCACGCCGGGCCCGTCGTCGGCGACGCGCAGCGACACGGCGCTGCCGGTCGCCGCGCAGGAGAGCGCGACGGTGCTGCCCGGCGGGCAGTATTTCAGCGCGTTCTCGATGAGGTTGGCCATCATTCGGGTCAGCAGCCCGAAATCACCCAGTACCTGCACATCCGAGGCCGGCCGGGCGACATTCAGCCGGATCGACGCCGCGC
>JAGRMU010000173.1 GCA_020441165.1 Sedimentitalea sp. | reverse complement strand
GGATCTTGATGCCCGAATGGTGGAAGACCCCGGCCGAGGCGAAGAGCAGGATGCCCCAGATGACGTAGTAATGCTCCTTGGCCGCGGCCGAGAGGATCAGCGATTTGGTCACGAATCCCGAGAACAGCGGAAAGGCCGAGATCGACGCCGCCCCGATCACGCAGAAGATCATCGTCAGCGGCATGGTCTTGTAGAGCCCGCCCAGCTCTGACCCCTTGGCGGTGCCGGTGCGGAACAGCACCGCGCCTACGCTCATGAACAGCAACGCCTTGTAGAGGATATGGGCGAAGGCATGGGCGGCGGTGCCGTTCAGCGACAGCTCGGTGCCGATGCCGATGCCGACCACCATGAAGCCCAGCTGGTTGTTGAGGCTGTAGGCCAGCACCCGGCGCAGGTCGTTCTCGATCACCGCGTAGAAGATCGGGAAGAGGGTCATGATCGCGCCGATATAGATAAGGATCTCGGTGCCGGCGAAGCCGCGCGCCAGCGCATAGACCGCCAGCTTCGTGGTGAAGGCCGACAGGATCACCGTGCCGGTGACCGTCGCCGCCGGATAGCCGTCCTGCAGCCAGTTGTGCAGCAGCGGGAAGGCGCACTTGATCCCGAAGGCGAGGAAGATCAGCCAGGTGGCGGGCGAGCCCAGCACCATCCGCTCGAAGGCGATGCTGCCGGTCTGGGCATAGAGCAGGATCACCCCCGCCAGAAGGATCACGCCCGAGCCGATCTGGATGATCAGATAGCGCATGCCGGTGTGATAGGCGCCGGTCGTGCGCCGCGCCCAGATCAGGAAGACCGACGTGATCGCCGTGCCTTCCCAGTAGAAGAAGAGGGTGATCAGATCGCCGGCAAAGACCGCACCGATGGCCGCCCCGGCGTAGAGCAGGGCGGCGACCTGCTGCACGGTATCGCGCACGTGCCAGGCATAGAGATTGCCCAGGAAGGCCGCGATGCAGAAGATAAGCGCGAAGACGCGGGCCAGCTTGTCGACCCGCATCAGCTCGAGCGGGAAGCCGAAGAACTCGGCCGGCACCAGGTTGCCGAAGGGCAGCGTGAAGACCTGGACCGCGGCCAGGGCGGGCACGGCCAGCAGCAGCGCGCCCCGCGCCGGTCCGCGCGGCAGCAGCGGCAGGATCAGCGCGGCGAGGATGAACAGGAAGGCGGTGGGCAGCGCGTCAAGCATCGTGGTCCACCTTCTCGAGCTGATCCTCGGGATAGGCTTCGGATTCGACGTCCTTGGGCGCGTAATAGTCCTCGGGCCGCTTCAGCACCAGGCGCATCGCCTTGGCGCAGATCACCAGCGCCGCGCACATGAAGAACCCGTAGAGCGCGTA
>JAGRMU010000657.1 GCA_020441165.1 Sedimentitalea sp. | reverse complement strand
TCCGTTCTGATGCGCCGGACTGTCGTGCGACCGGAGGGGCGAAGAGCAGTGTTGACTCGGCATGCACCCTGTATACCATTCGCCTCGAACGCATGGTTCCTGGGGAGTTCGCCATGAGTGCGCAAGATGTGCAGCGACCGACGGGCGGGATCGTCCTCGCCATCACGTTCCTGTACTACCGCGATCTGCCCACTGCGATGGCGTTCTACGAGGACATCCTCGGCTTCGAGCTGGCCATCGACCAGGGCTGGTCGAAGATCTACCGCATCGACGGGCAGGCCCATGTCGGGCTCGTGGACGAGGCGCGCGGAATGCAGAACTGGGCCGAGGACAAGACCGTGCAGATCTGCCTTCGGGTGGCGGACGTGGATGCCTGGCACGCCTGGGCCGCCGCCAACGACGTACCCGGCCTGACCGAGCCGCGCGACAGCGCCGAGCTTGGCATTCGCGCCTTCGTGATGAACGATCCCGAAGGCTACCAGATCGAGGTGCAGACCGCGAAACCCGGACACTGAACCAAGGATCGGGGACCCGACGACGGGACCCCGGGACCACGCAGGAGGGCCGGAAAACCGGCTCCGAGACACCATCGCCCCGGCGACCAACACAGAGGAGTTTCCATGAAATACCTGTCTCAACGCGCGCTGCTGGCCGGCGCGCTCGGCACGGCCCTCGCGGCCCTGACCGCGGGTACGGCCCTGGCGCAGGACAAGTCCGTGACCATCGGGCTGACCGCGGATCCCAGCCATCTCTACCCGCTGGCGGGCGAGGAGCTGTCGTCCAACATCATGTACTACCATCTCTACGATCCGTTGGTGAAGCGCAGCGCGGACCTGTCCTTCGGCCCGGGTCTCGCGGAAAACTGGGAGAATGTCGACGACACCACCTGGCGCTTCAAGCTGCGTGAGGGGGTGACGTTCCACAACGGCAATCCGTTCACCGCCTCGGACGTGGTTTTCACGGTCGAGAAGGCCAAGGCGTCGATCCGGCCCGACCTGGTGGCCA
>JAGRMU010000172.1 GCA_020441165.1 Sedimentitalea sp. | reverse complement strand
CCATCGCCACGCGCACCTCGAGCGCCGCGGTCCCGAGATGCGGCAGCAGAGTCACGGTCTCGAGCCGGCGCAGCGCCTCGGGCACGGCCGGCTCGAACTCGTAGACATCGAGCCCCGCCCCGCCGATCCGCCCCGCCTCCAGCGCCGTGATCAGCGCCGCCTCGTCAACCACGTCGCCGCGCGCGATGTTGACCAGGTGCGCATGCGGGCGCATCGCCGCGAGCACGGTCGCATCGACCATGTGGCGCGTCTCGGCCCCGCCCGGCACCGCGACCACCAGTACATCCACCGACCCCGCCAGCGCCTCGGCATCGGGGGCGCGCTCGGCCGGGAAGTCCAGCGCCTTGTCCGACCGCGCGACATAGCGTACCGCCATGCCGAAGCCGAAATGGCAGCGCCGGGCGATGGCTTGGCCGATCCGCCCCATGCCGAGGATGCCCACGGTCTTGCCGGTCACATGCAGGCCCAGCATCTGGGTCGGGTGCCAGCCCGGCCAGCGCCCGGTGCGCACCAGCCGCTCGCCCTCGCCGGCGCGCCGGGCGCTCATCAGGATCAGCGTCATGCCGATATCGGCGGTGGCATCGGTCACCGCGCCCGGCGTGTTGGTCACTGCAATCCCCGCCGCACGCGCCGCCGCCACGTCGATATGGTTGTAGCCGACGCCGAAATTGGCCAGCAGCCGGCAGCGCGGGCGCGGCACGTCGGCAAAGACCGCGGCGCTGAAAGCGTCGCCCAGGGTCGGCACCACCGCGTCGAAGTCACGCAGGGCCGCGCGCAACTCCTCTTCCGACAGCGGGGCGGTTTCGGCGCGGAATTCGGTCTCGAACGCGGATCGCGCGCGCTCCATCACCGCCTCCGGCATCGGTCTCGTGATCAGCAGCCGCATCAATGCATCCTCCCTCCGATTGGCACCGGACCGTCTGGTCCGATCAGCACGATCTCGCCGGCCTCGTCCGGCAGGCCCAGAACCAGCACCTCGGACATGAAGCGGCCGATCTGGCGGGGCGGGAAATTCACCACCGCCAGCACCTGCCGGCCGACCAGGGTTTCGGGCGTGTAATGCGCGGTGATCTGGGCGGAAGTCTTGCGCTCGCCGATCTCCGCGCCGAAATCGATCCAGAGCTTGATCGCCGGCTTGCGCGCCTCCGGGAAGGGCTCCGCCCGGATCACCTCGCCGACCCGGATATCGACCTTGACGAAGTCGTCGAAGGAAATCTCAGCCACGTGACAACTCCCGGCTGCGCGCGGTTGCGGCGGCGACGGCGCGGTCCAGCAACGCCGGAAATCCGTTCGCCTCGTCCATCAGCACCTCGAGCGCGGCCTGGGTGGTGCCGTTCGGGCTGGTGACGTTGACGCGCAGCTGCGCCGGATCCGCCTCGGCCGCCTCGGCCAGCGCCCCGGCCCCGGCCACCGTGGCCTTGGCCAGACGCATCGCCAGATCGGCGGGCAGGCCCTGCGCCGCGCCCGCCGCCGCCAGGGTCTCGATCAGGTGGAAGACATAGGCCGGGCCCGAGCCGCTGACCCCGGTCACCGCGTCCATCTGCGCCTCGTCCTCGATCCGCACCACCTGGCCGACCGCCGAGAGCAGCGCCTCGGCCAGGTCCAGATCATCCGGCCCGGCCGTTTCATTGCCGATCAGCGCGGTGATCCCGCGCCCGATCGCGGCCGGGGTGTTGGGCATCGCCCGCACGATCGGCGTGCCCTTGCCCAGAACCGCCTCGAAGGCCGCGATGGGCGTGCCCGCGGCGACCGACACGAAGAGCGTTCCGCCGCCCCCCATCGCCGCCAGCGCGGGCAGCGCCGCGCCCATCATCTGCGGCTTGACGGCGACCAGCACGATGGCCGGGCGCTCGGGCAGCGGCGCGTTCACCCGCACCCCCTGCGCCATCACCCAGTCCGAGGGCTGGGGATCGATCACCCAGACCGACGCGGCCGGCAAACCGCGCTGCAGCCAGCCGGCCAGCATCGCCGAGCCCATCTTGCCACAGCCCAGCAGCACCAGGCCGCGCTCTGCGATCGTCGAGAAATCCATGTCCTGCCCCTCCCCTCGCCGGTTCAGGGCAAGGGTTTACGCGCGCCCGTAGGCCTCTGCAATGGCGACCTGCATCGCATCGCGGGGGCTGCGATTGCCCCAGACCATCAGCTGGATCGCCGGATAGTAGCGCTCGGCGCTCAGCACCGCGGCGCTGATCATGGTGTCGATCTGCTCGGGGCAGGCGACCTGGTTGCCGCTCAGCACCAGCCCGTAGCGATAGACCATCAGCTTCTGGTCGGCCCAGTAGGTGAAGGCCCCGGCCCAGCACTGGTCGTTCATCGCATTCACCAGCTCGTAGAGCAGTGGCAGCTTGTCCTCGGGCGGCTCAATCTCGAAGGTGCAGACCAGGCGCAGGGTCTCGTCATGCCCGGCCCAGGCCAGGGTCAGCGAATAGGTGCGCCATTGCCCCTCGACCGCCATGGCGATCTGATCGTCGCCGATGCGGTCGAAATCCCAGTCGTGATCCGCCGCCAGGTGCTCGACGATGTCGATCGGGTGAATGTCGTCTTCCAGATACTGCTCGGAAAGGGCCATGATGCCACCTCACTGATCTCTAGCCGAGAGGGGCGGGCAGCGCCCCAAGCGCTAGGTGCCTGATCTACAGACCGGGGCGATCCCCCGTGTCCATACCAAATATGGTGCTTCGCCACGACCCCTCTGACAACCCCCTATTTTGGGGGGACCCGCAATAAATTGTGGACAAGAGTCAAATTTGCCCGAAATCTCGGCAGGGCGGCGGCCCGCGCCGCGGATGGACTGGGCCCGACCGCGGCGCTAGGGTCCGGCCCGAACAGGGGGGGGAGCCTGCCATGTCAATCGCCCGAGGACCTGCAGATCTGCTGCCGATGTCCGAATTGCTCGCAATGTCCGGGCTGGAATTCATGCTGGGCATGCTCGAGGGCCGCCATCCCGGCCCGCCGATCGCCCGGACCATGGGCTATCGCCTGCACCAGGTCGAGGCCGGGCGCGCGGTCTTCCGCGGCGCGCCGGGCTTCGGCGTCACCAACCCGATGGGCACCGTGCATGGCGGCTGGTACGGCACGCTTCTGGACAGCGCCATGGCCTGCGCGGTGATGACCTCCGTGCCCCGCGGATCGGTCTACACGACGCTGGAATACAAGATCAACATCCTCCGCCCGATCCCGCTGGGTGTCGAGATCGACTGCATCGGCCAGACCGACCACGTCGGACGCTCGACCGGCGTCGCCCATGGCGAGATCCGCGGCACCGCGGACGGGAGGCTCTACGCCACCGGCTCGACCACCTGCATCATCATGGAGATCACCGGTCGCTGACCCTGGGGCCATGCGCCTGGGGCGGGCGTTCCGGCATCTCGAAACCGGTGCGCGCAGAGTGTCCCAGGTTACGGCATCTGGCCGGTGCCAGGCTCCGCTGACGCCCCGCGCGAGGAGGTCGCCGCCATGTGCCCCCATGCCCCGCTCCGGCGGTCGCGGGAACGGCGTGAGCGTTCCTCTTGCCACAAATACTCAAATCTGCCCAACGACCCCGTACCCGGGCAGACGCAATGCCCCGACGCACAAGCGCGGCGAACGTGCCCCGCCCGCAGGCTCAGCGCGCCGCGTGCGAGCGGAACTCCAGCCGCGCCGCGTGGCCGCCGAGGGTTTCGGGCCGCACGCTCTCGTGCAGGCGCTCGGACCGGTCGCGCCCGACGACACGGCGGCGGCGCAGCAGGAAGATCTTGCCCCAGCCGCGCCAGGTGCCGCAGGACGGCGCCCCCGGATCGGTGTGGAACCGCGCGCGCCATCCCTCGGGCAGCGGCAGCCCGCAGCGCTCGGCCCGCTCAAGCATCCAGACCAGCGGAATGTTGGCCAGCGGCCGCGCCGCCTCGAACCCGCCGAGCTGGCCGCCGACGTCGCCGTGGCTGCCCCGGAACCAGACCTGCTCGACCCGTCCGGTCCAGTCCGGCGGGCACTCCCAGAGCACCGGCTCATAGACCTCGCGGGTCTCGTCGAGGGCGAGGGCGTGAAAGCCGTTGCGGATGCTGGGGCCCAGGTGATGGTTGTGGAAGGCATGCCTGGCCTCGGTGCCGCGCCACAGGACCGGCAGGCGCAGCCCCAGCGCCTTGACCGTGTCCCAGACCCCGACCATCTCGATCGGCACGGCGGCATGGCAGAAGAGCCGGCGAAACGCCGCCAGATGCGGCCCGCCGCCATTGCCCTCGTAATAGCGATAGGCGGTGCGGATGTTGCTTTCGGTGGCATGCTCGGACCGGAGCAGCCCCACCATGTCGATCACCCCGGCCAGCGAGCGCACCGCATAGGCGCCGCGCGAATAGCCGATCAGGTAGATCCGGTCGCCCGGCCTGTAGCG
The DNA here is from genome assembly GCA_020441165.1 of Sedimentitalea sp. GTDB lineage: Bacteria > Pseudomonadota > Alphaproteobacteria > Rhodobacterales > Rhodobacteraceae > JAGRMU01. Next base: position 13,970 of record JAGRMU010000172.1, on the reverse strand, counting down.
CGAGGCCAGGAAGCCGTAGGCGCGGCGGATCTGGCGGTTGATGCCGCGCCCCATCATCACGTCCGCGGTGGTGCGCCAGCTTTCCCATTGCACCCCGGCCTCGTAAAAGACCGACACCCGGCTACCCATCTCGCGGCAGAGGCGGAAGGTGACCCCGGCATGGGTCTCGTAGCCGGGCTCGAGCGAGGAGAGCGTTCCGTCGAGGATGATCACATGCGCCCGAGGCCCGCGCGTTGGGGTCTCGCCGGAATGCTCGGAACGCAGCGGCCGCCCGAGCCATCCGAAAACCGTCTTGGCCAGCCGCGTGAGGTTCATCCTGCGGCGCCCCTCCCTGCCTTGCGCCGAGGCCCGGCCCCGCTCCGGCCTCCCGCGATCCGCCCGGTCGCCGCCTTAGCGCGCTGGAAAGGCGACCGGCGGCCTATTTCAATGATGGGTCGGGCGGGCAGGCGCGGCAAGACAGGACACGAAAAACTTGCCGTGAGAGCCAGCCCGCCGCGGCCGCAGCGCACGCGACAACTCCGCCAGGCGCCGCCCAGTTCCGCCGTTCGATGTCCGGTGCCGACAGAGACGCTCATCCGGCCCTCCTCGCGAAAGCGCACCATGCGCTGGCCCGAGTATCGGCCGGAATGATTTCGATTTGGTATCGTGGGTCCCGGGCGACCGAGCCGGCCCGGCGCCGGTTCAGCGGCCGGGCGCCGCGCCGCCCACGGTGACCACCTCGCGCAGCCCGTAGCCGTTGAATTCGGTGCTCATGGCGATCGAATAGGCACCCATGCCATCAAAGAGCAGGTAATCGCCCGGTGCCGCATCCTCTGCCACCCGCACCCCGTCCGGCAGCCGGTCGAGGCTGTCGCAGGTCGGCCCGAAGATCACCCGCGGACGCGCCGCGCCGCGCCTCGGGGCGCCGTCCGGGCCGACAACGCGCACCCGCCCGGTCGGCCCCATGTCGCGCAGATCGGCCAGCCCGCCGTAGATGCCGTCGTTGAGAAAGAGCGTGCCATCGGCGCGCGCCGCCTTGATCCGGCAGGCCAGGGTGAAGGCCTCGGCCACCATCGCCCGCCCCGGCTCGCAGACCAGCGCCGGCGCGTCCGCCCCGAACGCCGCGCGCACCGCGCCCGCGATCACCGCGAAGACCGTGTCCAGATCGGGCGCGACGCCGCCCCGGTCGACGGCGAAGCCGCCCCCGACATTCAGCCGCGCGAGGCGCACGCCCGCGCCCGCCGCGATCCGCGCCGCCGCGTGGACATACTGCGCCCAGGCCTCGGGATCCTCGCACTGGGTGCCCGGATGAAAGCTCAAGGAAGGCGTCCAGCCGCGCCGCGCCACCTCGCGCAGCAGGCTTTCGGCCAGCGCCGGAGCCGCCCCGAACTTGGCGCCGAAATCATAGGCCGCGCCCTTCACCGGCAGCGCGAATCGCACCGAGATCTCGGACCCGCGCGGCACCGCGGCCAGCTTGTCCAGCTCGCCCGCATCGTCCACCGACCAGCTGGCGACACCCAAGGCGATGCCCGCCGCGATCTCGGCCTCCGAACGCACCGGGTTGTTGTAGTGCAGAACCGCCGCCGGCGCGGCGCGGCGCACCGCCGCCATCTCGGCCGGCGAGGCGACGTCGAAGGCGCCGATCCCGGCGGCGACGAGGTTGTCCAGAACCTCGGCCCGGGCATTCGCCTTGACCGCGTAGGTCACCAGCCCGCCGAACCCGGCCTGGAAGCGCCGGGCCGTCGCCTGCAGGACCTGCGGCGAAAGGTAAAGAACCGGATGATCCGGACGCATCCGCGCCAGATGCGCGACGGGATCGGTCCAGAGGGCGGGATGCTGATGCATGGCGGTGCTCCTTGATTTCCCCCAATCTCGCCGCTTCAGGCGTCGGATTCACGTGGCACTCTGGCGGAATCCGAGTCATCTTTCGACGAAACGATGAGGGATTCATGCAGATCGACGAAACCGACCAGGCCCTGCTGGCGCTCTTGCGCGACAACGCCCGGATGCCCACCGCCACGCTCGCCCGGCGCCTCGGGCTTGCGCGCACCACCGTCCAGGCCCGGATCGAACGTCTCGAACGCAGCGGGGCCATCGCCGGCTATACCCTGCGCGGAAGCGCCGCAACGCGCCCGCCGCTGCGCGCCACCGCGCTGGTGGCGATCGAGCCGCGCAGCGGCCCGGCGGTGCTGGACCGGCTGCGGGCGCTTCCCGGGGTCGAGACCGTGCACACCACCTCGGGCCGGTTCGATCTGCTGGTGCAGATCACGGCGCATACCACCGAGGAGCTGGATGCAACACTGGACCGGATCGGCGAGGCGCGCGGGGTGAAGTCCTCCGAAAGCCTGATTCACCTCGCCACCAAGATCGACCGGTCCCGCTGATACCCGCGGGCGCAGCGCCGGACCGGACCGGATCCGCGCCTGCGGCGCTTTCGAGTATTTTTCCCACGAAGAAACAGGGGGCGAATGCGCCCTGCCGGCGCGGCGTTTTATGGCTGACGCCGAACCTGCAGGGCGGCTTCTCCGTGGACGGTCATCGGCTCTCCAGCCTGTACCGTGAGGCGATGAAACCAGAGGCTGGTTAACACCGGGTTAGCGGATTCTTCGTGGGCCAAATACTCAAATCCCCCGGATGCCGTCGCGCGGGACCGCGCGAATCGCGCGAATCCGTCACGACCGGCTTTCCCTCGCCGGCCAGCTTCGCTAGATGAACCGGCGAAGACGGGAGACCAGCCGATGGCCATGGACAAGACATTCGACGCATCCGAGGCCGAAGCCCGCCTCTACCGGGCCTGGGAAGAGGCGGGCGCCTTCGCCGCCGGGGCCAACGCCTCGCGGCCCGAGACCTATTGCATCATGATCCCGCCGCCCAACGTCACCGGCTCGCTGCACATGGGGCATGCCTTCAACAACACGCTGCAGGACATCCTGATCCGCTGGCACCGGATGCGCGGTTTCGACACGCTCTGGCAGCCCGGCCAGGATCACGCCGGCATCGCCACGCAGATGGTGGTCGAGCGCGAATTGGCCGCCAACCAGGAACCGTCGCGCGTCGAGATGGGCCGCGAGGCCTTCATCGAACGGGTCTGGGAGCAGAAGCGCAGGTCCGGCGGCACCATCATCGATCAGCTCAAACGCCTCGGCGCCTCCTGCGACTGGTCGCGCAATGCCTTCACCATGGATCCCAATTTCCACGACGCGGTGATCAAGGTCTTCGTGGACATGCACGCCAAGGGGATCATCTATCGCGGCAAGCGGCTGGTGAACTGGGATCCGCATTTCCAGACCGCGATCTCGGATCTCGAGGTCGAGAATATCGAGGTCGCGGGCCACATGTGGCATTTCAAGTATCCGCTCGCCGGCGGTGCCACCTATGAATACGTCGAGAAGGACGAGGACGGAAACGTCACGCTGCGCGAGATGCGCGACTACATCTCGATCGCCACCACCCGGCCCGAGACGATGCTGGGGGACGGTGCGGTGGCGGTGCACCCGTCGGACGAACGCTATGCGCCCATTGTCGGCAAGCTCTGCGAAATCCCCGTGGGTCCGAAGGATCAGCGCCGCCTGATCCCGATCATCACCGATGACTATCCGGACCCTGCGTTCGGCTCGGGCGCGGTCAAGATCACCGGCGCGCATGATTTCAACGACTATGGCGTCGCCATCCGCAACGGCATCCCGCTCTACGCGCTGATGGACACGCGCGGCGCGATGCGCAGCGACGGGCTGCGCTATGCCGAGGCTGCCAGCCGCGCCCGAGCCATCGCCGAGGGCGTCGAGGACGCGCCGGAGGACGCCACCGAGATCAACCTGGTGCCCGAGGCGTATCGCGGGCTCGACCGGTTCGAGGCGCGCGACCGGATCGTCGAGGACATCATCGCCGAGGGCCTGGCGGTGATGACCGAGGATGCGGACGGCACCCCGATCCCCCTGATCGAGGCAAAGCCGATCATGCAGCCCTTCGGCGACCGCTCGAAGGTGGTGATCGAGCCGATGCTCACCGACCAGTGGTTCGTCGACACCGCCCGGATCGTGCAGCCGGCCATCGACGCGGTCCGCAGCGGAGAGACCCGCATCCTGCCGGAGCAGCACGAGAAGGTCTATTTCCACTGGCTGGAGAACATCGAGCCGTGGTGCATCAGCCGCCAGCTGTGGTGGGGCCACCAGATCCCGGTCTGGTACGGGCTCGATCTGGGATACGAGGGCGCGATCGGCGCCGATGGCGAGCTGGATTTCGTCGAGCTGCACAAGCTGCTGATGGCGGGCGGCATGGTCCATTCCGGCGATGTCGCCCATTGCGCCCCCGATTTCACCGCCGTGACGGACGCCTTCCGCGACGAGATCGCCGACACCCCGGTGCCGATCTGCCATGCCGCCATCGTCGAGGTCGCGGACAAGCACGCCGCCATTCACCTGCTGGCCGAGCGGCTCGCGGACTATGCGGTGGACGGGGATTCGACCAGGCTGGTCTATCCGGTCTGGCGCGATCCGGACGTTCTCGACACCTGGTTCTCGTCGGGGCTTTGGCCGATCGGCACGCTGGGCTGGCCCGAGGACACGCCCGAGCTGCGCCGGTATTTCCCGACCGACACGCTGGTCACCGGCTTCGACATCATCTTCTTCTGGGTCGCCCGGATGATGATGATGCAATACGCGGTGGTCGGCAAAAAACCTTTCGACACCGTCTATGTGCACGCCCTGGTGCGCGACGAGAGCGGCAAGAAGATGTCGAAATCCCTCGGCAACGTGCTCGACCCGCTGGAACTGATCGACGAATACGGCGCCGACGCGGTGCGCTTCACCCTGACCGCCATGGCCGCCATGGGGCGCGATCTGAAACTGTCGAGCCAGCGCATCGCCGGCTATCGCAATTTCGGCACCAAGCTGTGGAACGCCATGCGCTTCGCCGAGATGAACGGCGTGTTCGAGATGCCGGTCGCCGGGCGCCCCGATCCGGAGCGGACGGTGAACCGTTGGATCGTCGGCGAGACCGCGCGGGTGCGCGCCGAGGTCGACGCGGCGCTCGAGGCGTTCCGTTTCAACGACGCGGCGAACGCGCTCTACGGCTTCGTCTGGGGCAAGGTCTGCGACTGGTATGTCGAGTTCTCCAAGCCGCTGCTGCAGGGCGAGGACGAAGGCGCCAGGGCGGAAACGCAGGCGGTGATGCGCTGGGTGCTCGACCAGTGCCTGATCCTGCTGCACCCGATCATGCCCTTCATCACCGAGGAGCTGTGGCAGACCTCCGCCGAGCGCTCGAAGATGCTGATCCATGCCGACTGGCCGGACTACGGGGCCGAGCTGATCGACGCGGCGGCCGATCACGAGATGAACTGGGTGATCGGCGTGATCGAGGCGGTGCGCTCGGCGCGCGCCCAGATGCATGTGCCCGCCGGGTTGCAGGTGCCGATGCTGGTCAGCGAGATCGACGCGCGCGGCCGGGCAGCCTGGGACCGCAACGCGGCGCTGATCCAGCGTCTTGCGCGCATCGACAGCCTGACCGAGGCCGAGGCGCTGCCCAAGGGCACGGTCACGATCCCCGCCGAGGGCGCGGTCTTCGGCCTGCCGCTGGCCGGGATCATCGACATCGCCGAGGAACGGGCGCGGCTGGACAAGACGCTGGCCAAGCTGGACAAGGAACTCTCGGGGCTGCGCGGGCGGCTGAACAACCCCGGGTTCGCTGCCTCCGCCCCCGAGGAGGTGGTCGAGGAGACCCGCGCCAACCTTGCCGCACGTGAAGAGGAAGCTGCCCGGCTCCGCGAGGCGCTGGCCCGGCTGGCCGAACTGGCCTGAGCCTTCGGCTTCAGAGGCCCGTCGCGGTTCAACGCTTCGCGCGAGGCATTTCCGTGCCTGCAGGCGACAAGCGCCATGCCGTGCCAGCTTGAGTATTTGGACCACGAAGAAACAAGGTGGCAGGTCGTCTGCGGAACCGTTGTTCATGCCACATCCCCTGAAACAGGCGTAACTCGGTAGTTGCGCTCTTGCCTCCGATCGGTGTCGACGCCAGAGGCGTGCATCCCGCTCCGGCTTCTTCGTGGTCCAAATACTCGATTCGTGCCAAAGGCACGAAACCCTGGCGCCCCTGGCCGTGGCGATGGAAACGCGCCCCGGCAAGCATATTGCCTGCGCGACGCGCAACGCCCTAGAATGCGCATGAGGCAGACAACAGGAGCAAGAAATGCGCAGAGCAATGATTTCGGCGCTCGCCGCAGTGGTATTGGGGGTGTTTCCGGGCATCCAACCGGCGCAGGCGGGCATGGGCGGGTATTACGAGGTCCACGGGGTCGAGGGTGACGACATGCTGAAGATGCGGGCGGGACCCGGGACCGGCTATCGGGTCGTTCTCGGTTTGCCGAACGGGACTGTGCTCAGGGTGCATGACTGCGATCAGACCGGCGGCACCCGCTGGTGCAAGGTCTCGCTCAAGCAGGCGCGCGGGCTCAAGGGGTACGTGTCCTGGGCCTATCTGCGGGAGAATTGACCGGCGCGGGCGCATCGATGTGGCCGCGAGGGGCGCGCCGGCGACGCCGCCCGGCGCTCCTTCAACGCGCGGGTCTTGCCGGGGGATCGCGACTCCACTAGATCGATGAGATGCTCGACGACGACGAAGATATCCATCCGCTGTTCGCCGGGGCGCCCTCTGGCACCGCGTTCCGCAAGCTGCGCAAGCGCCTCGTGCGCCAGACCCGCGAGGCCATCGAGCAATATGGCATGATCGAGCGCGGCGCGCGCTGGCTGGTCTGTCTCTCGGGCGGCAAGGACAGCTACACGCTGCTCGCCGTGCTGCACGAATTGCAGTGGCGCGGGCTGTTGCCGGTCGATCTGCTGGCCTGCAATCTCGACCAGGGCCAGCCGGGATTTCCGGCCACGGTCCTGCCCGAGTTCCTGCGGGCGCGCGGCGTGGCGCATCGCATCGAATACCAGGATACCTATTCCATCGTCACCGCCAAGGTACCGGCAGGGCGGACCTTTTGCGCCCTCTGTTCGCGGCTGCGGCGCGGCAATCTCTACCGGATCGCCCGCGAGGAAGGCTGTTCGGCAGTGGTGCTCGGCCACCACCGCGACGATATCCTCGAGACCTTCTTCATGAACCTCTTTCACGGCGGGCGGTTGGCGACGATGCCGCCGAAACTTCTGAACGAAGAGGGCGATCTGTTCGTGCTGCGCCCCCTCGCCCATGTCGCCGAGACCGATTGCGAGCGCTTCGCGCGGGCAATGAACTATCCGATCATCCCCTGCGATCTCTGCGGCAGCCAGGACGGGTTGCAGCGCCAGCAGATCAAGCGCCTGCTCGACGGGTGGGAATCGCACAGCCCCGGTCGCCGCCAGGTGATGTTCCGCGCGCTGATGAATGCCCGCCCGTCGCATCTTCTCGATCCCGATTTGTTCGATTTTTCCGGCCTCGCGCGGAAGATGGAACAAATTGGCAACAATTTTCCCGAAATTCCGCTCGCGCGTTAACATCCGGGTCAGATCATCTGCCTACCTTCCACCGGGCGCCCCGTTGTGTCCGACGTGAAAGGTCCGATCATGCCCCAGCCGACCACCGGCCCACTGACCAGGTTCCGCAACCGGATCGTGCCGGTGCTGTCCGGCCCGCCGCTTCTGGCCTTCGTGCCCGCGATCACGCTGGCGGCCTATTGGCTGGGCGGAGAATCGGCGCTGGTTCTGGCCTCGCTCGGTCTGCCGTTGCTGCTGGCCTTTGGCGGCGCCTTCAGTCCGCGAACGGCAGAGCCGATGGTGCCGCGCGACAGCGTTACCGGGCTGATGTTGCGCGACGGGTTCGCCGCAGTCATGGACCAGGCTCACAAGGCGACCGAGGGCTCGGATCTGCGCTCGGCCTGTTTCGTGCTGGAACTCGACGATTACAAGGAACTGATCGATCGCCACGGACAGGGTGCGGCCGACAGCGTCGTGCAGCGCTGCGGCGAGCGGATCATCTCGGTGCTGCGCGCCAAGGATACCGTCGCCCGGATCGGCGACAGCCGTTTCGCCATCTGCCTGACGCCGGTGCGCCAGCTGGACCTGGAGCTTTGCATCCAGCTTTCCGGCCGGATGCAGAGCGCCGTGGAAGAGCCGGTGTCGCTGGACGGGATCTCGATCTACATGTCCTGTTCGGTCGGCTTCTGCCTGCGGAGCCGCGCGCCCGGCAAGACCGGCGAGGACTGGCTGGCGGCCGCGGCGGCCGCGCTCTCGGATGCCCAGCAGGCCGGACCCTCGGCGATCCGCTCCTATTCGGCCGAGATCCAGAAACGCAGCAAGGCGCGCAGCGATCTGCGCGACGAGGTGTCGGCGGCCCTGGAAAGCGGCCAGATCCAGCCCTGGTACCAGCCGCAGATCTCGACCGATACCGGCAAGGTCACCGGCTTCGAGGCGCTGGCCCGCTGGATTCACCCGGTGCAGGGGCTGATCGCCCCCGATGTCTTCCTGCCGGTGATGGAGGAGGCCGGCCTGATGGAACGGCTGGGCCAGGTGATGCTCTATCACGCGCTGACCGCGCTCAAGGCCTGGGACAGCGCCGGCGTGGACGTGCCGCGGGTCGGGGTGAATTTCGCCACGGACGAGCTGCGCAATCCCGGCCTGGTCGACAAGATCAAGTGGGAGCTGGACAGGTTCGACCTGACCCCCGACCGGCTGTCGGTGGAGATCCTCGAAACCGTGGTCACCGACTGCCCGGACGACACCGTGGCGCGCAACATCACCGGGCTCAGCAAGCTCGGCTGCCGGATCGATCTGGACGACTTCGGGACCGGCCATGCCTCGATCGCCTCGATCCGGCGCTTCGCGATTTCCCGGATCAAGATCGACCGGTCCTTCGTGATGAAGGCGGACCGCGATCCCGAGCAGCAACGCCTGATCGGCGCCATCCTGACCATGGCGGAGCGGCTGGAACTGGAGACCCTTGCCGAAGGCGTCGAGACCGTCGGCGAACATGCGCTGCTGGCCCAGCTCGGCTGCGATCACGTCCAGGGGTTCGGAATCGGCCGGCCGATGCCCTTCGATCAGACCCTCGACTGGATCGCAGCGCACCGCGCTAAGTTGCGCGACGCGCCCAGGATCGGGCGCGACGTCACCTGACGCGCGGCCCTGACGGTCAAGGCGCCATCGTCGAAACGGCGTTCGGCCCGACAAATCTGCCGAGGCGCAGCGCGCTCAAAGGCGCGCAGGCTGCCTGTCCGGCGATTCTGCCTTTGCCCGTCCGAGACCCAGCCCCCCGAACGGGAACCGCGTCCGCGCGAACCTGCCACGCCGCGGTCTTGCGGGAGAGACGACCCGAATCCGCTTGACCTTTGGGGTCTCACTCTGTTGAACCCACCCGTGTCATTCCCTGTAAAAGGTGGCGGTCCCCTATGGACGATCAGAACAAGAATCTCCTACTCGCAACCGCGCTCAGCTTTGTCGTGATCCTTGTCTGGTTCCTGGTCTTTCCGCCCCCGGAACCCGTGCCTGCGCCCGAGACGCCCGCCACGCAGCAGACGGCGACCGGCCAGCCCGTCGCCACCGCACCGACCGCGGCGGATCCCGGCGCGACCGCGCAAGGCGTGCCTGGAGCCGTCCCCGAACCGGTCGCGGACACGCCCCGCGTCAAGATCGAAACGCCGCGGCTGACCGGCTCGATTTCGCTGCTCGGCGGTCGCATCGACGAGCTGTCGCTCAAGGACTATCGCGTCACGCTGGCCAAGGATTCCCCGATCGTCACCGTCCTCTCGCCGATCGGCACCCCGTCGCCCTATTACGCACTCTATGGCTGGGCCCCGGGCAGCGGACTGAGCCTCGAGGAGGTTCCCGGCGCCAACACCGAATGGACGCTGGAAAACGGCGAGACGCTGAGCGTCGAGACGCCGGTCACCCTGGCCTGGGACAACGGCAAGGGCCTGGTCTTCCGCCGCACCATCGCGGTCGACGAGGATTTCATGTTCACCGTCACCCAGAGCGTCGAGAACGCCTCGGGGCGCAGCGTGACCCTCGCGCCCTACGGGATCCTTGCGCGCCATGGCGAGCCCGAAGGGTTGAAGAACTTCTTCATCCTGCACGAGGGCGTGATCGCCATGGCCGACGGCCAGCTCACCGAAACCGACTATGACGACATCCGCGATTTGTCAGTGGACGTGCGGGAAGGCGCGCGCGCCGAGGTGGTCCAGGTCGCGCAGAACGGCTGGATCGGCTTCACCGACCACTACTGGATGTCGACGCTGGTCCCGACCCCCGGCAGCGCCTTCAAGTCGGTCACCAAATACGACGAGCAACGCGACATCTTCCAGACCGAAGCCGTGCTTCCGACCCAGACCGTGGCCGACGGCGAGACCGTTTCCGTTACCAGCCAAGTCTTCTCGGGCGCCAAGGAATGGGAAGCCATCCGCGCCTATCAGGCGGCCGGGATCGAACGCTTCATCGACAGCATCGACTGGGGCTGGTTCTTCTTCCTGACCAAGCCGATCTTCTGGATGCTGCACAACATCCACAACCTGATCGGCAACATGGGCTGGGCGATCATCGGCCTGACCCTGATCATCAAGGCGATCCTCTTCCCGCTGGCCTTCAAGTCCTACGTCTCGATGGCCAAGATGAAGGAATTGCAGCCGCAGATGGAGAAGCTGAAGGAGGCCGCCGGCGACGACCGGCAGAAGCTTCAACAGGGCATGATGGAGCTCTACAAGCGCGAAAAGGTGAACCCCGCCGCCGGCTGTTTGCCGATCCTGCTGCAGATCCCGATCTTCTTTTCGCTCTACAAGGTGATCTTCGTCACCATCGAGCTGCGCCACGCGCCGTTCTTCGGCCCGTTCCGCGACCTCTCGGCGCCCGATCCGACCTCGATCCTCAACCTCTTCGGCCTGCTGCCTAATGCCGGGCCCGAGCCGGGCACGCTGATGGCGACGATCTTCATCGGCATCCTGCCGCTGCTGCTGGGCATCTCGATGTGGCTGCAGCAGAAGCTGAACCCGGCCCCCACCGACCCGACCCAGCAGATGATCTTCGCCTGGATGCCCTGGGTGTTCATGTTCATGCTGGGCAGCTTCGCCAGCGGGCTGGTGGTCTACTGGATCGCCAACAACACCATCACCTTCACCCAGCAATACATCATCATGCGCAGCCAGGGCTATGCGCCCAACGTCTTCGGCAACATCAAGTCCGGCTTCAACAAGAAGGCCAAGTCGACCAAGAAATGAGCGGCGCGGTCTCCAGCCTCTGGCGGCATCCGATCAAGAGCCACGGCCGCGAGGCCCTGGCCGCCGTCACGCTGGAGGCGGGCAAGACGATGCCCGGGGACCGGGTCTGGGCCGTGGCCCATGATGCTTCCCGGGCGGATGCCAGCGCCTGGGCGCCCTGCACCAACTTCTCGATCGGTTCGAAGGCGCCGGGCCTGATGGCGATCGACGCGCGGCTCGACGCGGCGGGCGGAACGGTGACGCTCACCCATCCCGACCTGCCGCCCCTGACCTTCGATCCCGACCGCGAGGGCGCGCGGCTGATCGCCTGGACGCGGCCGATCATGCCGCCGGAGCGGGCGGCCTCGGCGCGGGTGGTGCGGGTGCCCGGCCGCGGGATGACCGATACCGACTATCCCTCGGTCAGCATCGGCAACCGGGCCACCCACCGCGCCATCGAGGCGCGGATCGGCCATGCGCTGTCGGAAAAGCGCTGGCGGCTGAACATCTGGCTGGACGGGCTTGACCCCTGGGAGGAGTTCGACTGGCTGGGCCGCGAGATCGGGATCGGCGAGGTCCGGCTGCGGGTGCGCGAGCGGATCCGGCGCTGCCAGGCGACCACGGCCAATCCGGAGACCGGGGCGCGCGACGCCGACACGCTGGCGGCGCTGAGCGGCTGGGGTCACCAGGACATGGGCGTCTATGCCGAGGTCCTGCGCGGCGGGCGACTCGTCCTCGGCGACGCGCTGGAGGTGGACTGATGGAGATGCGCTTTCCCGAGGCGGAGTCGCCCGATCCAGAGCAAGCCGAAGAGGGGCGCAAGCTCTTTGCCGGTCCGTCGGAGTTCCTCAAGGGCGTGGTCGCCATGTCCGGGCTGCCGCCCGCCGACCGGCTCGAGGTCTGCTTCGCCGGCCGCTCGAATGTCGGCAAGTCGACGCTGATCAACGCGCTGACCGGCACCAAGGCGCTGGCGCGGGCCTCGAACACGCCGGGGCGCACGCAAGAGATCAACTTCTTCACGCAAGGTCCCGGTCTCTACCTGGTGGACCTGCCCGGCTATGGCTATGCCAACGCGCCGCTGCCGGTGGTCGAGAAGTGGCAGAAGCTGCTCAAGCAGTATCTCTCGGGTCGCCCGACCCTGCGCCGGGCCTTCGTGCTGATCGACGCGCGCCACGGCATCAAGGCCGTCGACGAGGCGATCCTGTCGCTGCTCGATGCCTCGGCGGTCACTTTCCAGTGCGTTCTGACCAAGACCGACAAGATCGGCGAGAAGGATCGCGCCCGGGTACTGGAGCAGGTGCGCATGGCGCTGGCCAGGCATCCCGCGGCCTTCCCCGAGATCGTGGCGACCTCGGCCGAGAAGGGTGACGGGATCGTCACGTTGCGCGCGATCATCGCCGCGCTGCGCTGAGCGCCCCTTGCGCCACGGGCCGATTTGCCCGAAACAGCACGCCAGACCGTTTCGGGGGTTACCGGGGGGCGGTGGCGCCGCATGCGGGCGCAACCAGCGCACGCCAGCCACCCCGAATCGCCCCAGGGGGATGACCGAGATGAAGGCACGAGAGATGAACCGCGACTGGATCGCCACCGCCCACACGCTGTCGCACGCGCTGCCCTACCTGCAGCGCTATACCGGGGCCACCGTCGTCATCAAGCTGGGCGGCCATGCCATGGGCAGCGACGAGGCGATGGAGAGCTTCGCGCGCGATATCGTGCTGATGCGGCAGGTCGGGGTGAACCCGGTGATCGTGCATGGCGGCGGCCCGATGATCAACGCGATGCTGGACAAGCTCGGCATCCGCTCGGAATTCGTGAACGGCAAGCGGGTCACCGACCAGGCGACGGTGGAAGTGGTCGAGATGATCCTCTCGGGCCTGGTGAACAAGCGCATCGTGCAGGCGATCAACCGCCAGGGCGGCCGGGCGGTGGGCCTCTCGGGCAAGGATGCCAACCTGATGATCTGCGAGATGACCGATCCCAGCCTCGGCTTCGTCGGCACCCCGGCCGAGATGGACACGACCCTGCTGCGCACGCTCTTCGAGCGCGACATGATCCCGGTCATCGCGCCGCTCGGAGGCGGACGCAATGGCGAGACCTTCAACGTCAACGGCGATACCGCCGCCGGTGCCATCGCCGCGGCGCTGAAGGCGGACCGGCTGCTGCTGCTAACCGATGTCTCGGGCGTCAAGAACGCCGCCGGTGAAGTGGTGACCGAGCTCAAGGCCGAGCAGATCCGCCAGATGACCCGCGACGGGACCATCGCCGGCGGCATGATCCCCAAGACCGAAACCGCGCTGGAGGCGATCGCCGGCGGGGTGCGGGCGGTGGTCATCCTCGATGGCCGCGCCCCCAATGCCTGCCTGCTCGAGCTTTTCACCGAGCATGGCGCGGGTTCTCTGATCCGGCCCGACTGAATCCGCCGCCCGATGCCGCGCGCCGCAAGCCCGCCCTGCCTGACGCTCTACGACGACGCCCTGGCCCGCGCCGCGGCGCAGGGCTTGCTGGTGATGGGCGCGCTGCATCCGCGCCGCGTCGGGGCGCGGGACCTGGAGGGCGGCACCCTGCTGCTGCTCGGCGCCGGGCCGGGTTTCTGGGACATCTTCCGCCGCGCGCCCGAGGCCGGCGACGGCGCCCCGGACCCGATCGACCGCTGGTCGCGGCGGGTGGTCGGCGCGCTGGCCGAGGCTCTGGGGGCGCGGGCGCTCTATCCCTTCGGCGGCCCGCCCCATGCGCCCTTCGTCGACTGGGCGCTGAAATCGGGCCGCGCCTACCAGAGCCCGACCGGCATGCTGGTCCATGACACGGTCGGGCTGATGATCTCGTATCGCGGCGCCCTGCATTT